>CAMAJQ010000013.1 GCA_945835865.1 uncultured Clostridia bacterium | reverse complement strand
TCCGGGAGGCGTACGGGTGTTCTCCGAAGGAATACAGAAGGAAAAAACGGTCGTAAAAATAAACGTCATCCGTCGTTGCAAATCAGGGCGGAATCGTGTATAATAAAGACGATAGGGCTCGTCCGCTCGCCCGGAAGCGTTTTCTGAGAAAAACGCAGGACGCCGCAGGGCGAAAAATCAGAGGCGGAGCCCGCGGAGAAAAAAATGGATCAGATCACGAAGGGTTACGAGGTAGCCAAAGAGTATTACGCCGCATACGGCGTGGACGTCGACAAGGCGATCGCCGTCTGCGATTCCATCCCCCTGTCCGTCCACTGCTGGCAGGGAGACGACGTCGTGGGGTTTGAAAAGAAAGCGGGCGCGCTGAGCGGCGGCATTCAGACAACGGGCAATTATCCCGGCAAGGCGAGAACGCCCGAGGAACTCCGCGCCGATCTCGACGTCGTTCTCAAACATCTTCCCGGGGAAAAGAAGATCAACATTCACGCCAGCTATCTCGAGGCGGACAATTTCGTCGACAGAAACGAGATCGAACCCGAACATTTCGCCAAATGGGCGGACTGGGCGGTGAAGAACGGCCTCGGCATCGACTTCAACCCCACGTATTTTTCGCATCCGTTGTCCGATCGCGGAACGCTTTCGGCAAGCGATGAAAACGTGAGAAAATTCTGGATCGAACACGGCATCCGCTGCCGTAAGATCGGCGGTTATTTTGCCGAAAAGACGGGTAAGACCTGCGTCATCAACCACTGGACGCCCGACGGAGACAAGGAATTCCCCATCGACACCCTGTCCCCGAGACTCCGCCTGAAGGATTCTTACGATCAGATCTTCGCCGCCACCGAAAACGTGAAGAACGTGATGGACGGCATCGAATCCAAAGTCTTCGGAATCGGTCTGGAAAGTTATACGGTCGGCTCGCACGAGTTCTGCATGGGTTACGTCATGCAGAAACACAGCGACCACATTATGCTCACCCTTGACTGCGGGCACTATCACCCGACGGAAGTCGTTTCGGCGAAACTCGGCGCGGTCTATGCGTTTGCCGATCACTGCCTGCTTCACGTTTCCCGTCCCGTCAGATGGGACAGCGATCACGTCGTCTGCTACGACGACGAACTGAAGGCGATCACGGACGAACTCGTACGCCTCGGCAAACTCGAAGCGACCTATATCGCGACGGATTATTTCGACGCCTCCATCAACCGCGTCGCCGCCTGGCTGACGGGTCTGCGCAACACGAGAAAAGCCATTCTCGCTTCTCTTCTCACTCCGGTCGATTGTCTCAAGAAAATGGAAGCCGAAGGGGATTATACCTCCCGCCTTGCCGTTTCGCAGGAATTCAAAACCGCGCCCGTCGGTCTCGTCTGGGACTATTACTGCGCGCAGAAAGGGGTCGGAACGGGTCTCGAATGGTTCGAGGACGTCAAGAAATACGAAAAGGAAGTACTTTCGCAGAGAAAATAATTGCAGATCGGTAAAATAATTGTCGTTTTTGTGTCGGGCAGACGAAAAACCACCCGTTTTTCGTCCGCCCGTCTTTTTATCCCTTTCCGATCGTTGACTTTCCCTCCGCGATTTGCTATAATAAAACAGGAAAATCTTCGCATCGGATATCCGGAAGGAGAGGCATATGGAATACAAAGTTTACTGTCTGATGAAGGACGAAAGACAACCCGCGAAGAGCGATCGGATCGTCCGGGTCAGAGTGGCGGCAGACTGTATCGCCGACGCTTTGAAAAAAGCAAAAGAAATGTTCATGAAGAAGATCGAGGAAAGCAGATTCCACATCTTTATGTACGAGACCGCGGCGGACTGACCGCTATCCCGCGTTTTTTTTCGCGACAGGTAGATTATGAAAGAATTTGAAGTCAAAACCAAAATATATTTCGGCGAAAACGCGCTCGCCCGTCTCGGCGATCTGAAAACCGACCGCGTGTTTCTCGTCGCCGATCCCTTTACCGTTTCAAGCGGGCTGATCGATTACGTGACCGAGCCCCTGAAGAAGAACGGCATTTCCTACGCGGTCTTTTCCAAGGTCGTGGCGGATCCTCCGCTGGAAGTGGTGATCGAGGGCGTCAAGGAAGCCCTCGCGTGCAAGGGAAATTATATCGTCGCCGTGGGCGGCGGCTCGGCAATGGATACGTCCAAAGCCATCCGCAAGTTTGCCGGGAGGATCGATTCGTCCTACCGCCCCGAACTCATCTGCGTACCCACCACATCGGGAACGGGCAGCGAAGTGACCTCTTTCGCGGTCATTTCCGATACGGCGCACAACGTGAAAATCCCGCTGATCTCCGACGACATGACTCCCGAAGAAGCCATTCTCGACGAAGTCCTCGTCAAAAGCGTTCCCAAAAGCATTACGGCGGATACGGGCATGGACGTCGTGACGCACGCGATGGAAGCCTACGTTTCCCTGAACAACAACGAGTTTTCGGGCGCGCTTGCGGAAAAAGCGGTGGAGATCTGCGGACAGTTCCTGCTCCGTTCGTACAACGATAACAACGACTCCCACGCGAGACGAAAGGTGCATATCGCGTCCTGTCTGGCGGGGCTCGCGTTCAATTCTTCTTCGCTCGGGCTCAATCACGGCATGGCGCATCAGCTCGGCGCGATGTTCCATATCCCGCACGGCAGAGCGAATGCCATTTTGTTGCCCCATATCATAGAATATAACAGCGAGATCAACATTTTCAGCAAGAGCAAGTCGACCTATCCCCCCTGTGTGAGAAAGTATTGCAACCTCGCGAGGATCCTCGGCGTTTCCAACCTGAACGAAGTCACGACCATCCGCGCGCTCGTCAGTTACGTCCAGTTCCTTCTGCGCGAAATGTCCATTCCTCTTCACGTTTCCGAACTCAACGTGGTCGGGGAAGGGGATTATATGGCGGCGATCGACGAGATGGCGGAACGCGCGCTGGAAGACAGATGTACCGCGACAAACCCGCGCAGACCGACCCGTCAGGACGTCGTGGAAATCTATAAGGCGATCTGGTAATGGCTGCGCTTTCCGACGCTTTGAAGGAAGCGGAATATTTCCTTCTCGATATGGACGGGACCCTGTACGTCGGGGACGAGCCGATCGGCGATATGGCGGCGACCCTCGCCGCACTGCGGAACAAAGGGAAAAAACTCGTCTATCTCACGAACAATTCTTCCAGAAGCGTGGAGGATTACCGCGCGAAACTCGTGCGGATCGGTTTGTGGGGAGAGGGGGACGAGGTATACACCTCGGGCGTTGCGACGGCGGAGACCGTTTGCGAACGCTTTGCCGGTAAGCGGGTTTACCTCGTGGGGACGGAATCTCTGCAAAAGGAATTCCTCGCGCACGGGATCGCTTTGACCGAGGAGGATCCGGATATCGTCGTTCTCGCCTACGATACGGGGTTGAATTACGATAAACTCTGCAAACTGACGTATTTTCTCAGAAAAGGGGCGTATTACGTCGCGACCCATCCCGATCTGAACTGTCCCGCCCCGAAGGCTTCGGTGCCGGACGTCGGTTCGTTTATCGCCCTCGTCGAAGCGTCGACGGGCAGGCGCCCGGATGAAATCGTCGGAAAGCCCTTTCCGGGCATGGGAGACCGGCTCGTACGACGGCTGTGCGGTCGGGACGGCGATGACGTCAGGAAGAAATTCATCATGACGGGAGACCGCATGAACACGGATATCCGCTTCGGCAACGCCTGCGGATTCCGCACTTTGCTCGTGTTGAGCGGAGAGACGACGCGGGAGAATATGAAAAATTATCCCGATCGCCCCGATTTTATTCTCGGAAGCTTTAACGAAGTGCTTCAAAGCCTTTGATTTTACTGCGCCCCCGAACGTTCTCGCGGGCGCGTTCTCATCATCAAAAACGGATAATCGGAGATCATATGAACGTAAAGGATATCGGTGAAATCAACGCCGTTGCGGCGGATCCCGCCCGCATAAGAGAGGAAGACGCCCGCTTCGACGGGCAGATCCTTGCGCTCGCGCAGGCGATCGCGAAAGAACGCGATTCTCGTCCCGTCGTGCTGATTTCGGGCCCTTCCGGTTCCGGAAAAACGACGACCGCGCACAAGATCGAAAAGATCCTCGACGCAGAGGGAATGGAGACGCACGTCGTCTCCCTCGACAATTATTTCAAGACCGTCCTTCCCGAGGAAAGAACGGTGATCGACCTCGAATCTCCCTCCCGCGTGGACGGCGAACTGCTCAGCCGTCACATCCGTGAACTCGTTGAGGGAAAAGAGATCGGAATTCCCGTTTTCGACTTCGTCAACACCCGTCGGTCGGAAAAAATCATCCCGCTCAGACGGAAGCCGAACGAGATCATCGTCTTCGAAGGCATTCATTCCCTCAATCCGTCCGTCGTGACGGTCGGCGAAGAGTACGTTCGCACGATCTACGTCAGCGTCCGCACGCGCGTGCGGCTTGCCGGCGGAGAACTCGTTCACCCGAAGTATATCAGACTGATGCGCCGCGCCTGTCGGGATAAACTCTTCCGCGGGAGAAGCGTCGCCGAAACCCTTGCTTATTTCCAAAGCGTGGAAAGGGGAGAGGAGAATTATATCATGCCCTATAAACATCGGGCGGAATTCGACCTCGATACCTTTATTTCCTACGAACTTTCCGCCTATGCGGAAAAGCTTTGCGCCGACCTCGCGAGGTTGCCCGAAGAGACGAAAACGGCGTTTTCCGAGGAAACGGAAGCCGTGAACGCGGCGTTCGCGGAAACGGTTCCCCATGCGATCCGCCCTGCCGAAGGATCTCTGATCAGAGAATTTATCGGGTGAGATCTTTTCCCCTTTCGCCCCGTAAGGACCGGAAAAAAGGAGAAAGCGGATTTTCACGGAAAAGGACGGAGAAGGGAAGGATCGTCCGGGAGAGAGGAAAAACAAAAAAGGCGACTCGTCGAGTCGCCTTTTCGCATGGTTTGCGGACGTCGGTTGATTCCTCGTCCGAAACCTTTCGTGTATGAAACACGGGGGAGATCAGTCGTTCGTCAGATCGTCGTAGTCTTCCTTTTTTTCGGCAGAACGCTTCATTTCGGAAACTTTCTCCTTGATCTGCTGCGTCCCGTCGCGGACGAATTTTCTCGTCTTGTAAGAGTTCGCGGCAAGCAAGGCTCCGCCGACCATTCCCACGAAGATTCCGCATAAAAATTCTTTTTCCATGCCGTCCTCCTTACCTTTAATATGCGCATCTTTTCTCTTCTCTATGCGCGATTTGTCGGAAAAAGTTGAAAAATGACGGACGGCTCTTTTTCCGGGAGGGAAAAAGAAGGAAAGAAAGGTCCGGAAACCGCCTGAAAAGACTTGATAAAAAGAAAGGGAAATGGTATAATAAAACGGGTTCCGTCGAAAACGGAGCCTGCCCGGCGGGATCCGTCCGTCGGAAAGCAAAGTCGCCTTCCTTTCCGTCGGGAAAACGCCGGAGGGGAAAGCAAAGGAGTTTTTTTGGGAAGAATCATCGCTTTCGATATCGGAGACAAAAGAGTCGGGGTCGCGGTATCCGATCCCTTCGGCAATATGGCGCTGCCGCTCGAAACCTATTGGCGGAAAGGGTTTAAGACGGACGCTCAGTACCTCGTCGACCTTGCGAAAAAACAGGGCGCGGAGACCATCGTCTGCGGACTTCCCGTCAATTTCGACGGATCGGAAAGCGAACAGACGGTCAAGACGAGGGAGTTTATCGCCGAATTGCAGAGCCTGACGGAACTTCCCGTCGTCACGCAGGACGAACGCTTTTCCACCATGCAGTCCCGCAGACTGCTGATCGAAGCGGACGTTCGCAGGGAAAAGCGGAAGGACGTCATCGACAAGATCGCCGCTTCCTATATTCTGGAAGACTATCTGACAAAGTTGAAACGAGGAGTATAAATCATGAGCAAAAATTATCACGAGAGCAAACCGGAAACCGAACTCGACGACGTCGTGGAACTGACGGACGATCAGGGTAACGTACTCAATTTTTATCATATCGGAACCATCGAATACAAGGACGAATGGTACGTCTTCTTCCAGCCCGCGGAGAAAATGGACGGCGTCGATCCCGACGAAGTGGTCATCTTCCGGATCTCGGGAGACGAGGGGAACGAAGTGCTTCTGCCCGTCGAGGACGAAGCCCTTCTGGAAGAAGTCTACGAGGAATTCATGCGCGAACTCGACGAGGAAGACGGTGACGACGGGGAAGAAACGGACGAATCCGCCTGCGAGTCCTGCGAGGGCTGCGAAAAGGGCGCCGCTCCCAGATGCGAAGGCTGCGAGGGCTGCGGGATAAACAAATAATATCGTCGGCATCCGCCGTGCCCCGCGACGACCCGGATCCGCGGGACGGAAACAGCCGCCGAAGAGAGACGGAAAACCCGTCGGAGAAAGAATTTCTTTCCCCGACGGGTCTTTTTAAACCGTTTTTAAAGATCGTCCACGTCCTGAACGGGTTCTTCCCGATCTCCCGCAAGATAACTTCCCGTATAACTTCCGAGCACGTCGAAGCCGGAGGTCATATCCGGGAGGTTTTTCTTTTTTCGCTTATTTTTCTTCACGGTTTATCGGCAATCCTTGGTTTTGGAAACGTTTTCGACCGAACCGTTCTGCTTTTTGCCCGAGCAGGATTTGCTCTTCTGATTGGTTTTGTTGTTCGTGTTGTTTTTCATAACCTTTTTCGTCCGACCGCCCGTCCGCTTGCCGCGCGTTACATAACGGGTTTCTCAAAAAAACGCGTTTTCCTCGTGAAAGATCACGGAGCGCAGGCTTCCGGCCGATCGGATTTTTTCCTCCTTCCGTATTTATTATGGGCAGGGGAAAGAAGATTATTCGCCTTCATTCGACTTTTTTCGCTCTTCTTCCCGCACGGCGAGGACTTCGAGCGTCTCTCCGTCGAGCAGGAAGGAGACGGAGGATACCCGCCCGTCTTCGTCGGCGGCGACGACGCCGGCGTAATAATAGAGAAAGCCGCCGTGTTCGAGCAGGCGGACGCGGATTTCCGAGCGGGGCAGGGAGAGAAACTCCTTCGCCCTTTCGTTTTCGGAGGAAAGGAGGACGTTTAACGCCTCTTCGGGGGCAGCCGTTCCCGCTTTGCGCACGGAGAGAAGTTCAACCGTCCGTCTCTCCTCTCCGAAAGAGAGTTCGCACGTCAGTCTTCCTTCGGGCAGAATTTTTACGCGGACTTCCGCCCGCCTGGTCGGGGAGAGGAGGTCGGGGGGAAAACGAACGAGATATTCTTCCTTTTCCACGGAAAATTTCAGCGCGGGCTGTCCGCGGAATTCTCCTTCCGTTTTGTCCGTCAGGGTAAAGATCAGGCAGTCGGACGCATTTCCCGCTTCCCCGTCTTCCAGGAAAGGGGACTCCCGCCGCTCGCAGAAAGCGGTGAGCAGAAAGTCTTCCGTTTCGCCGCGGAGGATATCCCGTCTGATCTGACTGATTTTTTCCGCCGCGTTTCCCTCTCGTCCGCAGGAGACGAGAGGGATCAGAAAAGAGAAAAAGGCGGCGAGAAACGCCGATATTTTGATTTTCATACGTCTTTTCTCCGTAGGAACTCCGTTTAAAACCATTTTATGCGTGAAAATCTTGTAAGATACATTGTTTTTTCGTGAAAACGTTGATTTTTGTTTCGCGGTGTGTTAAAATAATTAGGAGGGAGTATCTCCTATGAAGAATACGATGTTAAAAACGGTATTGTTTACCATAATCGGACTGGTGGTCGCGGCGGCGGTTTCGGTCGGCGCGGTTTCCGCCGCGTCCCCTTCGCAGATGGGGAATTTCTGCGAGGGCATCGGGCTGACGAAGGCTTCCGTTTATTACGCGGAAAAAGCGTACGGAAGGGATTCCTCTTTCGATCGTCTCGCCGTGCTCATCGACCGCAGCGTGTACGCCGGCGACGTGAAACGGATCGCGGTCTACGGAGCGACCTTCTGTCTGAGCGAGGAATTCGCCGGATACTGTCGCGCCAAAGACGAGGAACAAGGGGGAAGCGTCACCTTTTCTTCTTACGACTTTTACGGGTACGAGGCGGTCTATTCTCTCTATCGGTGCGGAAGCGCCCTGCAATCGGCGGAACTCGCCGCCGTCATGACGGGGGAATATACTTCGCGCTGTCCTCTCGCAACGGCGATCCGGATCGCTCTGGAAGAGAAGGACGGAGAGTACGCCTCTCTCGTTTACGGTTTCTATCAGGGGAGAGAAGAGGAGATTACCTGCGCGGACGGACTTCTCGGAGAAGATATCGCGCGGCTGCGGGAAACGGCGAACGGCTGATTTCTCCTGCCCGCGGAAAACGGCAAGAAAAAATTTTTGATATACAGGCGGTGTTACCATGCAACATGAAAAGATTCTCGTTCTCGATTTCGGCGGTCAGTACAACCAGCTCATCGCGAGAAGAGTGAGAGAACAAAACGTTTACTGCGAGCTTTTGCCCTGCGACCTTTCCATGGAGAAAATCAGAGAGTTTTCTCCCAAAGGCATCATTTTTACGGGCGGACCGAACAGCGTATACGACGAGAGTTCCCCCCACGTTCCGGAGGAGATCTTTACGCTCGGCGTTCCCGTGCTCGGCATCTGCTACGGCGCGCAGTTGATGGCGTACACCCTCGGCGGCGAGGTGAAACACGCTCCGTCGAGAGAATACGGCAAGAGCGATATCGAATATTCCGACAGTCCTCTATTCGAGGGAGTCGATCAGAACAACGTCTGCTGGATGAGCCATACCGATTACGTCAGCGCGGCTCCGCAGGGCTTTTCGGTCATCGCGCGCACGGCGACTTGTCCCGTCGCGGCGATGGCGGACGAAAAGAGAGGGTTTTACGGCGTGCAGTTCCACCCCGAAGTCATGCATACCCGCCAGGGAACGCAGATCCTGCGCAATTTCCTCTACAACGTGTGTAAGGTTTCCGGCGACTGGACGATGGCGAACTTCGTCAGCGAACAGGTTAAGAAGATCCGCGAGAAAGTCGGCGATAAAAAAGTCCTCTGCGCCATGAGCGGCGGAGTGGACAGCGCGGTCGCCGCGACGCTCATTCACAGGGCGGTCGGGGACAACCTGACCTGCATCTTCGTCGATCACGGTCTTCTCCGCAAGAACGAGGCGGAGGACGTCTACCGCGTATTCCGGATCGAAAGGGGAATGAACCTGATCAAGGTGGACGCCGCGGACCGTTTCCTCGACAAACTCGCCGGGGTTTCCGATCCCGAGACCAAACGCAAGATCATCGGCGGCGAATTCATCAAGGTCTTTGAAGACGAGGCGAAAAAGATCGGCAAGGTCGACTATCTCGTACAGGGTACCATTTATCCTGACGTCATCGAGAGCGGCAAGGGCAAGAGTGCCGTCATCAAGTCTCACCATAACGTGGGCGGATTGCCGAGCGTGGTCGATTTCAAGGAGATCATCGAGCCTCTGCGCAACCTGTTCAAGGACGAAGTGAGAAGGCTGGGGTTCGAACTCGGGCTTCCCGCCGAAATCGTCATGAGACAGCCTTTCCCGGGTCC
>CAMAJQ010000012.1 GCA_945835865.1 uncultured Clostridia bacterium | reverse complement strand
ACGCGAACGGAGTTTTTATTTCGATACCACATCGGCATAAGCCTGTTTTTCAACTCCCGGACTATCCGGGGATTTTCTTTTACGATAAAACCGCCCCCGGAAAGAGCAAAAGTTCCTTTTCAGGGGCGGTTTTTTTGTTTTACCGATCGGTTATTCTTCCGAGGAAGAAAGGCCGAGGACCTTGCGGATCATCTCCGCCCGTTTTTCATCCTCAACCCCTTCCAGAGCCTTTTCGGCGTCTGCTTTCTGAGCCTCCGTCAATTCCGCACGGACACCCGACTGTTCCAGAACGGGGAGAACGACGGTGCTTTCCGACAGTTTTCTGACCGTCTCCCCAACGTCGGGAAGGGTTCCGGTTTCTTCGAACGCTACGAGGTCGTCGAGGAAGGCTCCCTCTTTTTCAAAATCGACGTCCTTCACGGAGAAATCGCTCAGATCGACGGTAAGTCCGAGACTTTCCGCCGTCGCCCCGATGAGTTCGTCGACGACGTCCAGCGCGTCGGGGTCGTTTTTCGCAAGTTCGTCTTTCAGGTCGTTCAAAGCAGAAAGCGTACCCTTGATCGTCTCTGCACGTTCGGCAGTCAGTCTGCCGTCGCTGAAATCGAGATTGCCGATCGTCGTGACGGAATCGGCAAGACGGATCGTTGCCGAAAAACCTTCCACCTGCGAGCCGAGGCTTCTCACCTTTCCTTCGCCGTCTTTCCCCGTCGAAACGGAGGCGTAAAAATCCGCTCCTACCATATCGTATATCTTATAGACGTCCGACTCCTCAAACGTCCGGATATCCAACGATTCCGGAAGAACGAGAACTTTTTCTCCCTGATATTCCGTCTCCGCAAGGACCCCCGCGTCGCTCACGAGCCCGACGACGGGCACGCAGATGAAAAAGGCGAGCGCCGCCCCCTGAACGAGCCCGACGACCGCGCCGAGCAGACGCCATCTGTGCCCGAACAGTTTGGGGCGCACGATGATCTTCAACAGCGCGAATACGAGCATGGATACGATCTGCAAGGCGACGAGCGTCCCCACGAAACAGACGATGGAGACGACGATCTGCACAACGGGCAGAAGAATGGACGCAAAAGCCGAAAAATTCTCGGGAATCGACGAGAGAATATGTTCCTGAACGGTCGCGCCGTTCACCTCGTACGAAAGAAGGGTGTCCGCAACCGTCTCGCGCACGCACAGCGCGGCGACGATCGCCGCCGCAACGATGACGGCGCGCAGAACGGAACGGGAAAAACCCCGCATAAAACCGAACGCAAGCCCGCCGACCAGAAATACCGCCGTAACGGCGATCAAAGCGATTTCAAGATAATTCATACCGTAACCTCATTTCTTTCTCCGAAATTCCGCGCCGTCGGATTTCACGACGCCGGGAAGAAAGACGTTTTTATTATATCATATTTTCCGGACCGTGTCAACGTCCCGTTTATGCCGATATGCGCACGCGTGCATTCGTCCGGCTTCCGGAGAGGGATCACTCCCGCACGGAGTTATTCCATCATGCCGAAAACGTTGTTCATCAGATCTTTGGACGCGTCAAACCCCGCCTGTTTGAGGCGGAACTGTCTCGCCGCCGTTTCGAGGACGATGGGAATGTTTCTGCCCGGAGAAACGGGAATGGTCACCTTGAGTTTGGGAATCCCGAGGATCTCTTCGTACACCTCTTCCGTCCCGATGCGGTCGTAATGCTTTCCCTCTTCCCACGGAGAGAGTTCGGCAACGATATCGATGCTCTTTTCGGGACGGATCGATCCCGGGCCGAACATCATCTGAACGTTGATGATGCCTATTCCCCTGATCTCCATATAATAACGTATGCGTTCGGGGGCTCTGCCGATGAGCTGATCGTTGATGTTTTTGATGACCACGGAATCGTCCGCGACGAGGCGGTGTCCGCGGTTGACGAGTTCGAGCGCAATTTCGCTCTTGCCTACGCCCGACTTGCCGACGATCAGGATCCCCACGCCGAAGACGTCCACGAGCACGCCGTGCATGACCTCGGTCGGGGCGAGAAGTTCGCTTTGATAAAGAGTGATCTCGTTGACGAGAACGGTCGTGATTTTATCCGATCTCAGAATCGGGCAGCGGTATTTTTCCGCGAGTTTCAACACGTCCTCCGAGATTTCCAGCAAGCGGGAAAAGATCAGGCAAGGGATCTCCCGCGAAAAGAGTTCTTCCAGGTTGGCGATCACCGCCGCGCGGGGGGACATCGTCAGATACTCGTGTTCGGCTTTCCCGATGACCTGTACCCTTGAATGGTCGAAATGTTTGAAATAGCCCGTAAGCTGAAGCCCCGGACGGGAAACGCTGATCGAATTGAGGGTGACCGAACCTCTGCCCTCGTACACGATCTCAAGTTCCAGAGCCTTTGCAAATTCCGCGACGGAGATCGTCTCTCCCGTCGTCGTGATTTCCGTTTTTTTCATAATCTATCTCCTTTCTTTTCTTCAGTCGTATCGTTTGCGTTCCCGCTTTCCGCGGGCGTCGGGACGTCTGAAACGGAACTGACGTTCCCCTCTTCTTCCGACCCGTCTCCCGTCGGTTTTTCCTCCGTCTGCGGCGGAAGAGCGTTCTCTTTCTTTCCGTTCAACGAGCGCAGAATCGTCTCCGCACTCGCCCTTCCGATCCCTTCGACCGCCGTCAACTCCTCCACGGTTGCCCGCCTGATGTTCTCCACGCTGCCGAAAGCGGCAAGAAGGGCTTTTTTTCTGATCTTTCCGACCCCTTCCGCCTCGTCCAGAGCAGAGGCGAGATTCCTCTTTTCGTGAGTCGCCCTGTGATAAGTTATGGCGAAACGGTGCGCCTCGTCACGAAGCCGCTGAAGCATCCTGAGAGTAAAATCCCTGCGCGGAAGGACCACGGGCTCTTCCGAGGTTTCGGTGAAGATCTCCTCTTCTCTCTTGGCAAGAGAAATGACGTCGATATCGGCATACTTTTCGCCGAAGACTTCTTTGACCGCCGACAACTGCCCTTTGCCTCCGTCTATGACGACGAGATCGGGACGCGGGAACTTTTCCTCTTCGTCCGTGCCGAGTTTTGCGAGCCTTCTTGACAGGACTTCTCTCAGACAGGCGAAATCGTCCGACCCCTCCACCGTTCTGATGCGGAAACGACGGTAAGCGTTTTTGTCCGGCTCTCCGTCGCAGAATACGACCATGGAACCCACCTTGTCCACGCCGCTGACGTGAGAGATATCATAACATTCCATACGCTTGGGATAACGCCTGAGCCCGAGCGTTTCCTTGAGTTTTTTGCACGCAAGACGGGTCATGTCATCCTTATGCCGGATCCTTTCCACCTCTTTCGCGAGATAGTCCTCCGCGTTCTTTTTCGCCATGTCGGCAAGTTGTCTGCGGATTCCCCGTTCGGGCGTCGAAATGAGGACGGATCTGCCGAATTCCCGACGAAAGTATTCCGCGAGAGCCTGCCCGTCGGCGATCTCCCCCGAAACGACGATCTCGTCCGGCAGTTCTTGCCCGTGCGAATAATACTGCATGACGAAGTGTTTCAGCCTCTCTCCGTCCGTTTCGGAAAGGTCGTCGAAAGCGAAATTCTTTCCGCCCTGCATCCTTCCGCTCCTCGTGACGAGAAGATTGACGACGCCGTATACCCCGTCGGACGCCGTAGCGATAATATCTGCGTTAACGAACTTATTGAGCGCCGTTATCCTCTTTAATCTGATTTTTTCCAACATCCGGAGTTTTTCCCGGTAAGAGAGCGCAAGTTCGAATTCCTCGAGTGCGGCAAACTTCTCCATCCTGCTTTTCAGGATCTCTTCCACCCCTTCGTCGTTCCCTGCGAGGAAATCGACCGCCTCCTCCGCACGCCGGCAATATTCCTCTTCGCTGCACAGCCCCGCGCACGGCGCGAGGCATTTTCCGAGATGATAATTGAGACATTCCTTTTTAAACTTTTCGCCGATGGCGACCGAACAGGGACGGACGAGAAAGGCGCAGTTGACGATTTCAAGCGTATCCTTCGCGTTTACTCCCCCCATAAAAGGACCGAAATAGCGGCAACCGTCCTTCCGTAGTTTCCGCGTAATGACGAAAGAAGGAAATTTCTCCTTCAGATTGACTTTGATATACGGGTAGGTCTTGTCATCCTTCAGCAGAATGTTATACCGGGGCTTGTGTTTTTTGATGAGATTGTTTTCCAAAGAGAGAGCGTCGATTTCCGATCGGGTGATAATGTAGTAAAAATCGGAGATATTGGCAACCATCGCCGCCACTTTCTCCGGCTTGTCCCCCGAGTGAAAATACTGTCGGACACGATTTTTCAGCACTTTGGCTTTGCCGACGTAAATGATCGTCCCCTCTTTGTCGAGCATGACGTAAACGCCCGGGTCTTCGGGCAACAGGGAAAGTTTTTTTTCAAGCGTATCGTTCAACTTCTTCTCTCACCCCCTCTTTCCGCCGCACGGGCGAGCAGAGTTTCCCTCTCGTTTTTCAATTCGCCGCGCATACATGCGTCGAGAAGTCTGCAGAGTTCTTCTCCGATCTCCTTTCCCCGGAAGCCGAGGACGGAAAGATCCTCCCCCGACACCTTCAGCATGGAGATCTCGTACGGTTCGCCCGAACGGAGCAAACCCAAGATCCGTTCCTTCGCACCGTCGATTTTTTCTCTCTCCCGAGCGGCAGGTTCGGTCCCCTGCGCCGCGTTATCGGCGAATGCGACGTCGAGAAGGCGGAGCGCGTCCTCCCTTCCCGTTTCGGCGAGCAGTTTTTTCAATTTGTATTCTTTGACGGGAAAAGGTCTGCCGTGAAGCGAAATCAACTTCACGACCGTATTTTTCGTTTTATTGTCGATTTTCAGTCTTTCGAGAGCGTTTTTCGCAAGACGGGCGGAAACCGCTTCGTGTCCGTAAAAATGTCCTTGTCCGTCCTTTTCGGAATAACGGGAGGGCTTACCGACGTCGTGCAGAAGCATGGTAAGCCGCAAAACGGTATCTTTCGGGCACGCCTCTACGCTGCGCGCGATATGCTCGTAAACGTCGTAACGGTGCCAACGGCTGTTCTGTTCAAAGCCCACGCAGGGGGCGAGTTCGGGAACCACTCGGACGATCACTCCGGCAAAATCAAGCAAAGCGCTCCGCGCGCCCTCTCCGAGAAGAAGTTTTTTCAATTCCACGGATTTCCGTTCCGCCGAAACGAGGTCGAGCCTCTCCGCCATCCGAATCGCGGCAGACGCCGTTTTCTCTTCTACGCGGAAACGCAGGACGGAAGAAAAACGCACGGCGCGCAAAATCCGCAACGCGTCCTCCGAAAATCTTCTTTCCGGTTCGCCGACCGCTCTCACGATCCCGTTTTTTAAGTCGGATAATCCTTCGTATAAGTCGATAATCCCCTCATTCGGATGATAAGCAAGCGCATTGACCGTAAAATCCCTTCGCCGAAGATCCTCTTTCAGATCCCGCACGAAAAAGACGGAAGACGGTCTTCTTCCGTCCTCGTATTCCCCTTCCGTGCGGAAGGACGTCACCTCGTACCCTTTTCCCCGGACGAGCACGGTCACCGTCCCGTGTTTCAATCCCGTCGGAAGAGAATACCGCTCGGAAAAGATCTCGCGCGTCTGCTCCGGCGTGGCGGAAGTGGCGACGTCATAATCGTCGGGGATTTTCCCGAGCAGACGGTCGCGCACGCATCCCCCGACGGCGTACGCCTCATATCCCCCGGCGTTCAGGCGGGCAATGATCTCCCTCGCGCCGTCGTCGAGCATTTCTTCAGGCGAAAGGGGAACCGTCCCCCCCACGGGAACGGGAGGAAAACGCTTATTCATCCGCTTTCTCCCGATTGCCGGCGAAAACCCTTTCGGCAAAAGAGGCGATCTCCTCCGTCGCCTTCTCACGGGAGACGTCGTTGAGATACTCGTGTCTGACCCCGGGATAAAGAACGAGAGAGAGGTCTCCGACGCCCGCATCGCGGTAAAAACGGTAAAGTCTTTTCACGAGTTTTCCCATTCCTCCCACGGGGTCTTCTTCTCCCGCGATCAGGAGGATGGGGATATCCTTGCGCAGCCGGCTGACGTTTTTCTTCCGGTAAAGGTCCGAAACCCCGCCGAAGAAAGAACGGTAAAACCCGTAGGAAAGAGTGAAATTGCAATCGGGGTGCTCCTCGTATTTTTTACATTCCTCTTCGACCGAAGATATAAAAGTCCCCGTGCGGAATTTTTTATTATACGCGCCGAAGGACGCCTGCGCAATGAGTTCTGCAGCCTTCTTTTCCCGTCCGAAAAGACAGGCGAGCGAGGAGATCGCCCTCCCGACGGGGACCTGCAGATCGTGAAAATACGCGCTTCCGCCTACGATCGCCCCGTCGATCTTTTCCCCGTAATTCTCGAGATAACTCTGCGTCAGAAAAGAACCGTAACTGTGCCCGAAAAGGACGAGCGGAACCGGATACTTTTTCCTGGCGATATCCGTGAGAAGGGCGACGTCGCGCAGAGTGTCGTGAAAGATATCCCCTTCGCAATAGCCCGACCTGCCGTCGGTCTCGCCGTGTCCGCGGTGATCGTCGCAGAATACCGCGATCCCCCTTTCGTTCAGCGCGCGGGCAAACCGGTCGTAGCGGGCGGAACTCTCCGCCATTCCGTGAACGATCTGCACGACCCCGACGGGATCTCCGCACTCCCATTCCCGATAGAATATCCGTTTTTGATCGAAACTTTTAAATTCGTTCTCCGTCATCGGCGCATCTCCTTCCTTGTTTTTTCCCTTTTTGCAGAAAGGCGGCGTTTTCTTCTCTTCCGGAAATCAGGACTTCTTTCCGTCGTAGACGCACTGATCGACGGCAGCTTTCCAGCCCTCGTAAAAACCGCGGTACGTTTTGACGCTCTTTTCCTCCCGATCGGGAGAAAACAGCCTTTCCCGCAAGCGGTATTCGTCCAGAGCGGAAGGATCTATCAGTCCCAGACCGATCCCGCACAGGAACGCCGCGCCGAGCGCCGTACTCTCTTTTTCCTGCGGGCGGTCGATCGCCACGCCGAGGACGTTCGCCTGGAACCGCATGAGAAAATCGTTAGCGGACGCGCCGCCGTCCGCGCGGATGACGTCGATATTCACCCCGCTCTCTTCGGTCATGGCGTCGGAGAGATCCTTCGCTGAATACGCCATCGCCTCGAGCGCCGCCCGCGTGATATGGGCTTTGGTACTCGCCCGCGTCAGCCCCGAAATCATTCCCCGGGCGTCTCCCTTCCAATAGGGAGCGCCGAGCCCCGTAAACGCGGGGACGAGATACACTCCGCCGTTATCGGGCACGCTTTCCGCCAACCCTTCGCTCTCCTGCGAGGATGCGAAAAAGCCGAGATGATCCCTCAGCCACTGAATAGTACTTCCCGCGTTGAAAACGCTCCCTTCGAAAGCGTAAGTCACCTTCTTCCCGATCTTCGCCGCCACGGTGGTGATCAGCCCCTTGCGGGAAAAGAAGGGGGTCTCCCCCGTATTGCACAACATGAACAGCCCCGTTCCGTACGTGATCTTGCTCATGCCCGCGCGGACGCACGCCTGACCGAACAGCGCCGCCTGCTGATCCCCCGCCACCCCGCAGACGGGAATGGCTTTGCCCCGGTAATGAAAATCTCCCACCCGCTCGTCGCACGAAACGACGCGGGGAAGGCTATCCCTCGGAATGCCGAAGAGGTTGAGAAGCCCGTCGTCGTAATCGAGGGTCGTGAGATCGAAAAGCATGGTTCGGGAAGCGTTGGTGGCGTCGGTCACGAAAGCCTTTCCGTCCGTCAGTTTATAGATCAGAAAACTGTCCACCGTGCCGAAACAGACTTCCCCGCGGGATAGTTTTTCGGCGATCGCGGGGACGTTGCGGATGAGCCAACGGATCTTGCTCGCCGAAAAATAGGCGTCCATCACCAACCCCGTCTTTCTGCGGATCTCCTCGCCGTGCGTTGCGGAAAGTTCTTCCATTTCTTCGGAAGTACGGCGGCATTGCCAGATAATCGCATTATAGAGCGGTTTTCCGCTTTTGCGATCCCATGCGACGACCGTCTCGCGCTGGTTGGTGATGCCGATCCCCGCCACGGACGAAAGGTCGGGCGCGCTCTCGATCATTTCGATCAGCACGGAAAGCGTATTGGCGTAAATTTCGTTCGCGTTCTCTTCCACGAAAGAAGGCTGCGGATAGATCTGAGCAATCGACGCCGAGCGTGACAGAACGAATTTTTTCTTCGATACGTCGTACAGACAGGCTCTCGTTGAAGTCGTCCCCTCGTCCACCGCGACGATAAATTTCCCCTTTTCGCATTCCATGGAAGCGTCCTCCCCTTCGTTTGTATCGGATTCCATTCTATTTTATACCATTTCCCCGATTTTTTCAAGCCAAACGCACCCGTTTTCGTCAAATTTTCGCCGTTCGGCACATAATGTATAATAGACGATAACGCCGCAGCCGCGCTTCGTCGCAATCTGAGGAATTTTTATGTCGAAAATCCTTTTTACGGGCGGAGGGACGGCAGGACACTGCACGCCCAACCTCGCGCTCGTTCCCTACCTTGAAAGCGTCTTCCCGGAAATCTGTTATATCGGAAGCCGGAACGGGGTCGAAAAAGACCTCGTAGGCAAAAGCGGGATCCCTTATTACGCCATTCCGACCGTCAGACTCGTCAGGAAACTCACGCCGAAAAACCTTGCCGTCCCCTTCCGTTTGCTCCGCGCCGTATGCGCGGCGAAAAAAATCCTGCGCAAGGAAAACCCCTCCGTCGTTTTCTCCAAGGGGGGTTACGTTTCCCTTCCCGTCGCCATTGCGGCGAAAGAACTCGGGATCCCCGTCGTCACGCACGAGTCGGATTTTTCCCTCGGTCTCGCCAATAAAATCGCGGCGAAGTTCTCCGACTTCCTCCTGACCTCTTTCGAGCAGACGGCGCAGGACCTTCCGAACGCGCGCTACGTCGGCTCTCCTCTCCGAAGGGAACTTTTTCTCCCTTACGACGAAGCGTCCATCCGCAAAAAATACCGCCTGAAAGGCAACCTTCCTCTTCTCCTCGTGACGGGCGGAAGCAGCGGGAGCGAAGCGCTCAACCGCGCGGTCGAAGGCTGTCTGGACGAACTGACGAAACGTTTTGAAATCGTCCACCTTTACGGCAAAGGGAAATCCTGCGCGGCGGAGCGGGACGGTTACCGCCCCGTCCCGTTTGCGGAGAACGTTGCCGAACTCTTCCGGATCACCGATTACGCGCTTTCCCGCGCGGGGGCAAACACGTTGTTCGAGTTGACCGCCCTCGGGATCCCCACCCTTGCCGTCCCTCTTCCGAAGGGAAATTCGCGCGGAGATCAGATCGAAAATGCGAAATATTTCCACGATAATCAACTGATAGACCTTCTTTTCGAGGAAGAACTCTCTTCCGCAAGCCTCCCCGACGCCCTTCAAAAGCTCGTTGCGCACGGACGGACGCTGAAAGAAAACTGCCGGAAAAAAGATTTCCGCCGTGCAAACAAACTCATCGTCGGTTATCTGACCGCTTTCGCTTCCCTGGCTCCTTCCCCGCATGCGGAATGAAAAGGGGATGCGGACCGCGCAGCGAATGAAACCCGCAACTTGTCTTTTTCTGCCGTTTTGAGAACGGTTTTAAAAAATAAAAAATCGCCTTTTTCACAAATTTTCACAAAGGGCGATTTTTTC
>CAMAJQ010000011.1 GCA_945835865.1 uncultured Clostridia bacterium | reverse complement strand
CTCGGCAGAGGAAGGAATGAAAAAAAGAGTTTGCCGTATTTTCACTCAAAAGAGTTTGACAAAAAATTTTTTTTCGTATATAATTAAAAAAGATGATAAATATAATACGGGTATTCAGGTGGAGTCTGTCAGTAGCGTCAGGGAAAATCTCTGGCGCCGACAGGCTCTGTTTTTTACGGAGATCGGTATGATTGAAGAAGTATTGCAGGAAATCTTGAAAGCCGAAGCGGAAGTCGAGAAAAAGATCCGCGACGCCGAGACGGAAGGGGCGGAGATCCGCCGGAAAGCCGACTCGGAGAGCGCGGCAAGAATCGACGCTGCGGTCAAAAACGCCAGAGCGGCAAAACAACTCGCCGTGAAAAACGCGGAAATGGTTGCGGAAAAAGAATACGGCGAAGCCGTGCGCAAAGCCGCGGAAGAGTGCGAAGCCCTGGTTTCGGCGAAAGAAAGCGAGGCGGAAAAACTTTCCGTCGGGATTTTCGGGAGGCTGAAAGAATGGCAATAGCGGAAATGTCGACGATGACCGTCATCATCCCTTCCGCCGACAAGGAGAAACTGCTCGACGCGTTGCAGAAAACGGGCGCGGCGCAGCTGAAAAAAACGCGCGAGTTCGACCCCGCGCTCACCTTTGCGGAAGAGGACGACGGCGCGCTCGCCGCGAGAAGGGAGCGGGTGGAAAAGACGCTCGCTTTTCTGACGGAAACGCTCGCAGACAAAGCCAAAAAGAAAGGAATATCCCTTGAAAAAGACGGCTTCGGCGTGACGAGAGAGGAATTTTTCGCCATGGGAAACCGCGTGGCGGAAATGGAAGAGATCATGGACGCCTCCGATGCCGTCGCCGCAGAACTTCTCTCCGTCCGCAACGAAGAGGCGAAGACGGACGGCGCCATCCGCGCCTATTCCGCTTACCTTCCGCTCAGACGGTGTTTCGACGATTATCGGGACACCCGACAGTCGTCCGTCCGGTTGGGGATCCTTCCTTACGACAAGGTTTCGCGGGCGGAAGAACTGCTTGCGGAGATCGAAGGGTGTTCTTTCGAGGCGGTCGGGCAGAGCGGCAACGGAGCCGTTTTCGTCACGGTATGCCACAGGGAAGACGCCGCGCGCGTCGATTCCGCGCTTTCGGAAGTCGGGTTCAGCCGATGCCCCTTTTCGGGAAAGGAGACGGCGGAACAGAAAACGAAAGAACTCACCGAACGGAAAGACCGGTTGAAACGGCAGGCGGAAGAGACGGCAGACAAACTCTTCGCCCATGCGTCCTCGATAAAAGATCTCAAGTTATACGCCGATTATCTCTCTTTTTTACAGGAAAAGAGAACGGCGGAAGGGGGATTCGGCAACACGGCGAAAACCGTCGTTGCGGAAGGGTGGGTCCCCACGGAAGCCACCGAAGCCGTGCGGGCGGAGATCGCCGCGGCGTGCCCCGGGGCTTACGCGGAATTCGCACCCGTCCCGCGGGAAGACTTCGCCCCCACGCTGATGAAGAACAAGCGCGTGACGAGAAATTTCGAGGCGGTGACGAACATGTATTCTCCCCCCGCCTACGGCGCGCTCGACCCGAACGGAGTCATGGCGTTTTTCTTCTCCCTGTTTATGGGTCTCATCATGGCGGACGTCGGTTACGGCGTGCTGATGATCGTCGGCGGGTTCCTCTTCGCTTCCCGTCAGCGCGACGGAGCGACCGTTCAGAGGCTCTCCCGCGTATTCGCCTACGGCGGATTTTTCGCGATCGCCTTCGGCGTTCTGTTTGATTCCTGGCTGGGGTTCTCGATCCTGCGCAACACGCTGGGACCGGAATATAACGCCTTTTATCTGCAATATATCGACGCAGTCGAAGCGCCTGCCAGCGTCGCGGGCATCAACGTTCCCGCCATTTTGCTGTGGTGCTTAGGACTCGGAGCGGTACAGATCGCCGTCAGTCTCGTGATGAAAGCCGTTCAGCATTTCGGCAGAAGACAGATCGCCGAAGGTATTTTCGGCGGGCTCGTCTGGGCGCTCGCATTGCTCGGTTTCGTCGCGTGGGTGTTCTTTCTCGCCACGTCGAATCCTCTCGCTTCGCCCTTCGGCTATGCGACGGGGGGACTCGTCCTGCTCGGCGTCGTGACCGCAGGCGTCGGGACGAAAGGCTTCGGTAAGGTCGGCAAGAGTTTCATGTCGGTTTACGGACTGATCAATTATATATCGGATATTCTCAGTTACGCGAGACTTTACGGGCTCATGCTCTCGGGATCGCAACTTGCGTCCGTCTTCTCTTCGACGCTTGCCGTGGGAATGCTCTTCCCGAAAGGTCCTTTCGGGGTGATCGCGGGCGTTCTCGTCATCGTTGCGGCAAACCTGTTCAACCTCGCCATGAATCTCCTTTCGGCGTTCATTCACGATTCCCGTCTGCAGTACGTGGAGTTTTTCGGAAGGTTCTACGAGAGCGAAGGGGAACTTTTCACCCCGCTCGGCAGGCAGTTCGAGCACAGTTATTTCAAAGCGGAATGACGGGTCGCCCGCATCAGGGCGTTTCCGCAGGGTTTCACGGAAAACGGAAACCTCTCCGTCGGAATCGGAAAGCGATACCCCGCTTTAACGGGTAAAACATATCAAAAAATTTTTGGAGGATAAACACTATGGACGGCAGAGCAATCGGCGCTATCGGATTGGCACTTTGCATGATTTTGTGCGGCACGGGGTCCGCGCTCGGGCTTTATAAAGCGGGCTCGGCGGCGGCAGGCGTGCTTTCGGAGGACGGAAAGAAGTTTTCCAAGATCCTCATTCTCGCGCTTCTTCCCGCGACGCAGGGTATTTACGGATTCCTGCTCGCGGTCATGAAAATCAGCGCGCTTCCCGTTGCGGGAGCAGTTGCGTCGGAAGGCTGGAAACTCTTCGGTGCGGCGGTCGCCCTCGGCGCGACCGGTCTTGCCTCCGCTCTTCTTCAGGGCAAGACGGCTGCTGCGTGCATCTGCGCGGTCGGTAAAAACAGCCAGGGGTCCGGGAAATACATCCTCTTCCCCGCAATGATCGAATTCTACGCGATCCTCGCTCTCGTTCTCGGCATCATGCTGTAAGCAAAGGGGTCCGGAAATGACGAGCGGAAGAAACGACGAAGTCCTGATCGGAAGAATCCGGGCGGACGGCGAAGCCAATGCCGCCGCGATCCTTTCGGAAGCGGAGACTTACCGCAAACAGACGGAAGCCCGCGCCGAAGTGGAGATCGCGGAGACGGAAGCGTTGCTCAAAGCGGAAGCCGACCGGGAAATTTCGGGCGCGCGCGAAAGGAAAAAGACGCTCGCCGCATTGGAAAGAAGAAAAATGCTTCTCGCGGCGAAACAACGGGTGATCGACGGCGTGTACCGGAGCGCCCTTGCAAAACTGAACGCGATGGACAAAGCGGAAAAACTCGCCCGCACCGACCGTCTTCTCCGCAAATACGCGGAAGAGGGCGACGAGATCGTGCTGGCGGAAAACGGAGGACTCGGCGCGGAGGAGGTCTCTTCGCTGCCCGTCGTGCGCGAAAGATCCCTTTCCGTCCGGTCGGACGGAAAATTCGACGGAGGATTCGTCCTCTCGGGAAAAACGTGCGATAAAGATTTCGGTAACGCCGCCGTCTTAGCGGCGGTTCGCGAAGAAACGGAAACGGAGATCGCCGGAAAACTCTTCGGCGGAGAATAAAATGATGACGAAAAAAGACGTCGGTTTCATCGCCGCGATCTGCAAATCGAAGGAAAGGCTGCTCGTCGGCGGGGAAAAATTTTCACGGATGATCGAAGCGGATTCCGCGGAAGACGCCTTCCGTATCCTGCGGGAAAGCGGTTTCGGAGGGGAGGCGGAAGCCTCGGGCGCGCGCGATTACGAAAAACTGATCGCCGCGGAAACGGAGAATCTCAACCTCTTTCTCCGCGAATACGCGCCGAACGAAAAATACGCCGAGGCCCTTTTACTTGCCAACGACTTCCATAACGCCGACGGCGCCGTGCGCGCGGCGCACGGTTTCGGCGATCGGAAATCTCTGACGGAAGAGGGATATTATCCTCTTCCGGAAATCGAAAAAGCGGCGCAGGGCAACCGCGCGGAACTGCCCGCGGAACTTCTTTCGGCGATCCGCGAAGCGAACGGCGCCTTTGAAAACGGTACGGCTTCCGGCGCCCGGATCGGAACGATCTTTCTGAACGCCTGCTACCGCCGCAAACTTGCGATCTGCCCGGACAAAACGCTGAAAAAAGCCATCGTCGCCGAGATCGACGGGAAAAACGTCTCCGTCGCTCTCCGCTTGAAAAACCGCAGGCAGGACGAAGGACGGTATCTCGGCGGGGGTTCTCTCACGCGGGAAGAACTCTCCCTCCTCGAAGAAAAGGACGGACGGAAGATCCGCTCGGCGTTCCTCTATTCTCCCTTGCGCGATCTCGTGTTCACGGGGATAGACGAAATCGAGAGAAACGTCCCTCTCGTCTCCTTCGAACGGGAAGCGGAAAGCGCCTATCTGAAAACGCTGAAAGAAAAAAAATACGAGACGGAGGGGGCAATCCCCTTCCTGCTCTACGCGGAATACAAGAGAAACGAATTGAAAAACGTGCGCGTCGTCATGGCGGGTATGCTTTGCGGCGCGTCGAAAGAAAAGATCCGAGGGAGGCTGAGAGAAGGCTATGACGGGTAAAACGGCGATCATCGGCAACGGCGAAAGCATTCTCGCCTTCAAAGCCGGCGGCGTAGACGCCTATCCGTGCGAAAGCACCGCCGAAGCAAGGGAAACGCTCCGCAGGATCGCGCGGGATTACGGCGTGATCTTTCTGACCGACGACCTCGCCGCGGAGATGGACGACCTGCTGAAAAGAATGGCGGAAGAGCCCTATCCCGCCGTCGTTCCCATTCCGTCCGAAAAGGGGTCGAGCGGGTACGCGCAAAAGAAGATGAAAGAAGAAATGGAACGGGCGCTCGGCGTCGACATACTGTTCCAAAGAGAGGAAAGATAAATGCAGGGTAGAATCGTAAAGGTGTCCGGACCGCTGATCGTAGCGGAAAACATGACGGACGTCAAGATGTACGACGTTGTAAAAATAGGCGATAAAGGACTTATCGGCGAAGTGATAGAAGTGAGAGGAGACAGGGCGTCCATTCAGGTTTACGAGGAGACCTCGGGTCTCGGCGTGGGCGACAGCGTGGAATCCACGGGTTATCCCCTCTCGGTGGAACTCGCGCCCGGGCTGATCGAAGGCATTTACGACGGGATCCAGAGACCCCTCGAAAAAATCGTGGCGCTTTACGGAGACCGCATCACGAGAGGCATCCGCGTCAACAACGTCGACCACGAAAAGAAATGGGATTTCACCCCGACGGTAAAACCGGGCGACGAAGTGACCGCGGGCGACGTCCTCGGCACGGTGCCCGAGACGCCCATCGTCCTGCACAAGATCATGGTGCCCTACGGCGTGAAGGGGAAAGTCGTCTCCGTGCGCGAAGGGCAGTTCACCGTCACCGAAACCGTCGCCGTCGTCGAGGAAGAAAACGGGAAACAGACGGAAGTCTGTATGCTCCAGCGCTGGCCCGTCCGGAAGGCGAGACCGTATAAAGAAAAGATGACGCCCTCCATGCCGATGGTGACGGGGCAGAGGGTCATCGACACTCTGTTTCCCATCGCGAAAGGCGGCGTTGCCGCCGTACCCGGTCCCTTCGGCAGCGGAAAGACGGTCGTCCAGCACCAACTTGCCAAGTGGGCGGACGCGCAGATCATCGTCTACGTCGGCTGCGGCGAGCGCGGGAACGAAATGACCGACGTTCTCAACGAATTCCCCGAACTGAAAGACCCGAAGACGGGCGAACCGCTGATGAAGAGAACGGTACTCATCGCAAATACTTCGGATATGCCCGTCGCCGCGAGAGAGGCGTCCATTTATACGGGCATCACCATCGCGGAGTATTTCCGCGACATGGGTTATTCGGTCGCCATCATGGCGGATTCCACTTCCCGTTGGGCGGAAGCCCTCCGCGAAATGAGCGGAAGACTGGAAGAAATGCCGGGCGACGAGGGATATCCCGCCTATCTCGCTTCCCGACTCGCCGAATTCTACGAGCGCGCGGGCATCGTGAAGGTGCTCGGCAGCGCGAACGCGGTCGGGTCGGTCACGGCGATCGGCGCGGTCTCTCCCCCGGGCGGCGACCTCTCCGAACCCGTCTCGCAGGCAACCCTCCGCATCGTCAAGGTCTTCTGGGGGCTTTCGGCTCAACTCGCCTATAAGAGGCACTTCCCCGCGATCGACTGGCTGATCAGTTATTCCCTCTACGCCGACCGCATGAGCGGCTGGTACAACGAAAACGTCGGGGAAGATTTCATGTCCCTGCGCGCCTTCCTCATGAGCATTCTTCAGGAAGAAGCGAACCTGGACGAAATCGTCCGCCTCGTCGGTATGGACGCCTTGTCGTACAAGGACAGAATGACGATGGAGACGGCGAAGATGATCCGCGAGGACTATCTGCATCAGAACGCCTTCCACGAAGTGGACACCTTCACCTCGCTCGACAAACAGTACCGCATGATGAAACTGATCAGGACGTTTTACGATTACGGCAACAAAGCCGTGAAGAATTACGCCGAACTCGACGACATCCTGAACTGCCCCGCCAAGGAAAAGATCGGCAGGGCGAAATACATCGAGGAAAACGCGATCGGTCAACTCGACGCCATCGAAAACGAACTCAAATCGGAACTGAACGCGCTTTGCGTCGGAGGGGAAGACAACAATGGTTAAAGAATATAAAACGATAAAGGAAGTCGTCGGACCGCTCATGCTCGTCGAGGGCGTGGAAGGAGTCAAGTACGACGAACTCGTGGAGATCACTCAGGAAAACGGCGAGATCCGCCGCGGCAAGGTCCTCGAAGTCGAAAACGACAAAGCCGTGGTGCAACTTTTCGAGAATACGCAAGGGCTGAAAATCTCTACCGCCAAAGCGCGGTTTCTGGGAAGAAGCCTTTCCCTCTCCGTCTCCGAGGATATGCTCGGCAGAGTTTTCGACGGCATGGGGAACCCACGCGACGGCGGCGCGCCGATCATTCCCGTCAAGAGAATGGACGTCAACGGCGAACCCGTCAACCCCGCCGCGAGAGATTATCCCAACGAATTCATTCAGACGGGAGTTTCGGCGATCGACGGTCTGAACACCCTCGTCAGGGGACAGAAACTTCCCGTGTTTTCGATGAGCGGTCTCCCGCACGCCGAACTCGCCGCGCAGATCGCCAGACAGGCGAAAGTCCGCAATTCGGACAGCAAATTCGCCGTCGTATTCGCCGCCATCGGTATCACCTACGAAGAAGCGGAATTCTTCGTGGAGGATTTCCGCAAGACGGGCGCGATCGAGAGAACGGTGCTTTTCACCAACCTCGCGAACGACCCCGCCATCGAGCGTATCGCCACGCCGAGAATGGCGCTTACCTGCGCGGAATATCTCGCCTTCGACTGCGGAATGCACGTCCTCGTCATCATGACGGACATCACCAACTACGCGGAAGCGCTCAGGGAAGTTTCCGCCGCCAAGAAGGAAGTGCCCGGCAGAAGAGGGTATCCCGGATATCTCTACACCAACCTCGCCACCCTGTACGAACGCGCGGGCAGGATCCGCGGCAAGGAAGGCTCGATCACCCAGATCCCCATTCTCACCATGCCCGAAGACGACAAGACGCACCCCATTCCCGACCTTACGGGTTACATCACCGAAGGACAGATCATCCTTTCCCGCGACCTGTATAAAAAGGGAATTAATCCGCCTATCGACGTCCTTCCGTCTCTTTCCCGACTCAAGGACAAAGGGATCGGAAACGGCAAGACGAGAGAGGACCACGCGGATACGATGAACCAGTTGTTCGCCGCCTACGCCAAGGGAAAAGAATGCAAGGAACTCGCCGCCATCTTAGGCGACGCCGCGCTTACGGCGACAGATAAACTCTACGCGAAATTTGCCGAGGCGTTTGAAAAAGAATACGTTTCGCAGGGATTCAACGCGAACAGGACCATCGAGGAGACCCTCGACATCGGCTGGAAACTCCTCTCCATTCTTCCGAAGTCGGAACTGAAGAGAATCAAGGAAGCCTACATCGAAAAATATCTTCCCGAAAGCGGACAGGCAGACTGACGCCGCGGGTAACGTTTCGCGGAAGTCCCGCCCGTAAAAAAGGGCGGAAAGGCGGTTTTGGAGAAAACTTTCATGACCAGATTGAACGTAAATCCGACGAGGATGGAAATGAAAAAACTGAAAGCCCGTCTCTCCACGGCAACGCGGGGACACAAGCTTCTGAAAGACAAGTCGGACGAGATGATCCGACGGTTTTCCGTTCTCATCAAAGAAAATAAAAAACTGCGGGACGAAGTGGAAAGGGAACTTTCCGACTGTCTCCGGGAATTCGCTCTCGCGCGGAGCGTTTCCTCCGTGCCCGCCCTCGAAAAGGCGTTTTCCATGCCTGCGGTTTCCGTCAAGGCGGAATACGGCGTGACGAACGTCATGGGAGTGGAAGTGCCCGCAATCACGCTTCTGCGCACGGATCCCCCCGCGGACGGCGGAGAAGGGCTGCCTTATTCTTACGCCGAACTGACGAGCGAAGCCGATTATTCGGTGGAAAAGATCGGGAAAGTGTTGGAAAAACTGCTTAAACTCGCCGAAGTGGAAAAGACGGTCGCCATGCTTTCGGCGGAGATCGAACGCAACAAGCGCAGAGTCAACGCGCTGGAATACGTGATGATCCCGCAACTGGAAGAAACCATCGCTTATATCCGAAGCAAACTCGACGAAAACGAACGCGCGGCGACGACGAGACTGATGAAGGTCAAGTCCATGCTCGCCGAAAAGAACGCGTAGCGAGGCATTCCGGGCGGAAAAATCCGCCTTTTCCCCCTTTCGTCCTCCACTTTGCGGAAAAATTCCGACAGAAGGGGAAAATTTTTCCGAAAAAGCAAAATCCTTTTCAAATAAATTGACTTCAAAGAAATATTTTACTATAATAAATAAGGATTGGCACTCTTCACCGCGGGAAGGAAGATTTCCGGCGGAAGAAGATTAAAAATTTCATCAAACGTAAATAATTTATCCGGAGGATACAAAAATGGCAAACGTTAAAGTAGCGATCAACGGTTTCGGAAGAATCGGCCGTCTCGCTTTCAGACAGATGTTCGGAGCCGACGGTTACGAAGTCGTTGCGATCAACGATTTAACCAGCCCCAAAATGCTTGCGCATCTTTTGAAGTACGATACGGCTCAGGGCAGCTACGTCGCTCAGGGTCACACCGTTTCTTACAAAGATTCCGTTCTCGGTGAAGACGGCAAGACGGTCGTCGTTCCCGGCTCCATCACGGTAGACGGCAAGGAAATCACCATTTACGCCTGCCCGAAAGCGGCTGACCTTCCCTGGGGCGAACTTGGGGTAGACGTCGTTCTCGAATGCACGGGCTTCTATACTTCCAAAGAAAAATCGATGGCGCACATTCAGGCGGGCGCAAAGAAAGTCGTTATTTCCGCACCCGCGGGCAACGACCTCAAGACCATCGTTTTCAACGTCAACAACGACACGCTGACCAAAGACGATCAGATCATTTCCGCCGCTTCCTGCACGACCAACTGCCTTGCTCCCATGGCGAAAGCGCTTAACGACGCTTATCCCATCCAGAGCGGTATCATGACCACCGTTCACGCTTACACCGGCGATCAGATGATCCTCGACGGTCCTCACAGAAAGGGTGACCTCAGAAGAGCGAGAGCGGGCGCAATGAACATCGTTCCCAACTCCACCGGCGCCGCAAAAGCGATCGGCCTCGTCATTCCCGAACTCAACGGCAAACTGATCGGTTCCGCTCAGAGAGTTCCCACCTGCACGGGTTCTACCACGATCCTCGTTGCGGTCGTGAAAGGAAAAGATATCACGAAAGACTCCGTCAACGCCGCGATGAAAGCCGCCGCGACCGAATCCTTCGGCTACAACACCGACGAGATCGTCTCTTCCGACGTGATCGGTATGAGATACGGCTCTCTGTTCGACGCTACGCAGACGATGGTCGCTAAAATCGACGACGACACCTATCAGGTACAGGTCGTCGCGTGGTACGACAACGAGAACTCCTATACTTCTCAGATGGTCAGAACGATCAAATATTTTGCAAGCATCTGAGTTTCCCTTGCATCCTACGGGCTTCCGGACTTCCGGAAGCCTTTTTTTATTCCGTTACAGGGCGAAAATTTCCGAAAAAGAAAACGGATCCGCGCGTCAGGGGAGAAACTCCTTCGGGTCGCTTCGGTTCCGTTCGTCTTTTTTCCG
>CAMAJQ010000010.1 GCA_945835865.1 uncultured Clostridia bacterium | reverse complement strand
GTCCGGCAAACGTCGTTTCTACGCTTCTTCGCAAAAAAATCCTCCCCCTTTTTTCGGCAAAAGTGCTTTCCTTCCGCTTTTTGGGGGACACGTGGTAGAAAAGTGCCTCTATAAGTCGATTTGCATGGGGAAAGCAACGGCTTTCCGTCTGAGCAGAACAAACGGAACCCTTTGAACGGACGGGACCTCTTTCCGACGAACGGAAAAAGCCCCGGAGGGCATGAAAACGCCGCGGCGACGTTCGTCGCCACGGCGTTCTTTGATCGTTGACGGAAAAAGTTTCCACCCGGCCGATCACACCAGTTCGATGATCGCGACCTCAGCGGCGTCTCCCCTTCTCTCGCCGAGACGGTAAATTCTCGTATAGCCGCCTCTCTGCTTGAGTTCTTCCGCTCTCTGAGCGTATTTGGGAGCAATCTCGTTGAAGATCTTCTCTACGAGAGGATGCTGAACGCCTTCCGTTCTCGCTTTGAATTCCTTCATCGTTTCCTTGCCTCTCTGTTCCTGAAGA
This sequence comes from uncultured Clostridia bacterium, assembly GCA_945835865.1. GTDB lineage: Bacteria > Bacillota > Clostridia > Christensenellales > Borkfalkiaceae > UBA10281. The sequence goes on along the minus strand of CAMAJQ010000010.1, from coordinate 9,824 downwards.
TCGTAAGTAAGGCTCATGATCTTTCTTCTTGCGGCAAGTTTCTTCGCGCCGTCTTTGTACTCTTTCGTGGTAACCTCTTTACCCTTCTTGTCTTTTTTGGTAATGGTCGATTCTACCGTGTCTTCATAGGTGTTCATCGCGAGCGTGATGATCTTTTCCGTATAAGATCTGAGTTCCTTCGCTCTGCCTAAAGTAGTTTCGATTCTGCCATACCATAAAAGATTAGAAGCCTGATTTCTTAAGACCGCCATTCTCTGCGTGGTGGTCATTCCTAATTTCCCTGGCATTGTTTAGTCCTCCTTTTCTTTTAATGATAGACCGTAGGTACTTAATTTATAGATGACTTCATCCAACGATTTTTTACCTAAATTTCTGACTTTAAGCATATCGTCCTCGGTCTTCTTGGTCAAGTCGTCAATGGTATGAATGTTTGCCCGCTTGAGGCAGTTATAAGAACGCACGGAAAGATCCATGTCTTCGATGCTCATTTCTCTGATCTGTCTGCCCATATCCTGCTTCGCCTGAACGAGAATGCTCGTTCCCTTCATCACGTCGCTGAGTTCTGCAAAGATAGAGATGTGTTCGTCGAGGATCTTCGCGGCAAGGCTGACGATTTCCTTTCCGGAAAACGCGCCGTTCGTCCACACTTCGAGAGTGAGTTTGTCGTAATCGGTGTTCTGTCCGACGCGGGTGCTCTCGACGTTATAACTGACCTTTTTGACAGGAGTATAAATAGAGTCGACAGGGATGTAATCGATTTCGTCCGTCTTGTTGTGTTCTGCTCCCTTATATCCTCTGCCTCTCCCGATGGTGATTTCCATATCGATCACGCCGCCGTTATCGATCGTGCAGATATAGGCGTCCTTGTTGAGGACCTCCACTTCCGCATCGTCGGCGATATCGCCTGCCGTAACGACTGCCGGACCTTCTTTATAAAGCCTTAAAACTTTTTTGAAATCGTCCTCGGTGCCCGTCGTCTTGAAGGCAACGCCCTTGATATTCAATATGATATCCGTTACGTCTTCTTTCACGCCGGGAACGGTGGAAAATTCGTGCTTCACGCCGGTGGCGAATTTGATGCCTTGGGCCGCCGCGCCGGGAAGGGACGACAAAAGCGTTCTTCTGAGCGCATTGCCGAGCGTTAAACCGAACCCTTTTTCAAGCGGATCGGCAACGATCTTGGCATAGCACTTGTCTTCGCTTTCTTCTACCTCGATCTTTGGCGTTTCAATTTCCATCATGGAAAAAATACCTCCCGATTAAATTTTGTTGTAATATATCTTTGCTTTCGTATATATTACTTGGAGTACAATTCGACGATCATATGTTCGGAGATCTGCGAATCGATGTCCTCTCTTGTCGGAAGTGCAAGAATTTTTCCTTCCAGTTTTTCGGTATCGAAATCGAGCCATTTGGGCATTTTTCCGCTCTTCGCGGTCGCCTTCAGAGCCTCGAAATAGGGGCTGGATTTTTTGGTTTCCTTGACGGCGATCACGTCGCCGACCTTGACCTGATAGGAAGCGATGTCGACGGGTCTGCCGTTCACGGAGAAGTGAGCGTGCGTGACGAGCTGACGCGCCTGAGCCCTCGAAACCGCAATGCCCATTCTGTAAACGACGTTGTCGAGTCTTCTTTCCAGAAGGGAAAGCATGTTTTCACCCGTAATGCCCTTCATGCGGTCGGCTTTTACGTAGTACTCTTTGAACTGACCTTCGAGCACGCCGTAAATTCTCTTCGTCTTCTGTTTTTCACGAAGCTGCAGGCCGTATTCGGAAACCTTCTTTCTGTCCGCTCCGTGCTGACCGGGAGCAACGGGTCTCTTTTCAAAGGGGCAGGAAGTCTTATAGCACTTATCGCCCTTTAAGAACAACTTTCCGCCTTCACGTCTGCACAGGCGGCATTTCGCATCTGTATATTTAGCCATAATTACTGTTACCTCCTATTATACTCTACGGCGTTTGGGCGGGCGGCATCCGTTGTGAGGAATGGGCGACACGTCCTGAATCATCGTGACCTCGATGCCGCAGTTGCCGAGCGCTCTGATCGCCGACTCTCTGCCCTGACCGGGGCCCTTCACGAACACTTCGACGGAGCGAAGCCCGTGTTCCATCGCGGCTTTCGCAGCCGTTTCCGACGCCTGCTGAGCGGCAAACGGAGTGCTCTTTCTCGAGCCTCTGTATCCGAGAGCGCCCGCGCTGCACTGCGCGATCGCATTTCCGTTTGCGTCCGTCACGGTAACGATGGTATTGTTGAAAGAGGATTTGATGTGAACCTGACCTTTATCAACGTTTTTGATCTCTTTACGTTTTTTAACAACTTTCTTAACAGCCATTTCTCAAGTCCTCCTTTGCTTATTTGGTAGCAGTCTTCTTCTTGGCTACGGTACGGCGCGGACCCTTTCTCGTTCTCGCGTTTCTCTTGGAACTCTGACCTCTCACGGGCAGACCTTTTCTGTGTCTGACACCGCGATAGCAGCCGATTTCCATCAGTCTCTTGATCGCCATGGACTTCTCGGACTTGAGTTCGCCTTCCACTTTATAATTGTGCTCGATATACTCTCTGAGCTTGGCGATATCGTCTTCCGTAAGGTCCTTCACTCTCGTGTCAGGGTTGACGCCTGTTTCCTTTAAAATCTTCTGCGCGGTGGGTCTGCCGATACCGTAAATATAAGTGATACCGATCTCAACGCGCTTTTCTCTTGGTAAATCTACACCGGCAATACGAGCCATTTGTAATGTCCTCCGAAAATAAATTAAGATTGTTGCACGGACGGTCGATTTTTAAATTTTGGGTTTTCCGTCCGCGGTTGATGATCAATTAACCTTGTCTCTGTTTATGGCTCTTGTTCTTGGAACAGATCACCATAACTTTACCTTCTCGTTTAATGACTCTGCATTTGTCGCACATAGGTTTCACTGATGGTCTTACTTTCATTTTTCAATCCTCCGATTTTTGCTGAATGAATAAAATTGTCAGTTTTTGCTACGCCAGACGATCCGACCTTTCGTCAAATCATAAGGGCTCATTTCTATTTTGACGGAATCTCCGGGAATGATCTTGATGTAGTTCATTCTCAGTTTCCCCGAAATGTAAGCGGTTATCACGTACCCGTTCGAGAGTTTTACCTTGAACGTGGCGTTCGGAAGAGCCTCTTCGATAACCCCTTCTGCCTCTATAACGTCGTCCTTTGACACAGTTGATTCCTCCAATTTTATTTTACCGCCGGAAATTCCGGCAATCTACGGTTTCTTTACGTATTCCCTCAGCTTCATCCTTTATAGTCTAAAAGTTTACACTTTTACCATCAGAATTGCGGAATACGCGTTTCGGTTCCTGCCGCGGTCATTCCTCCGGGCAGCTTAAAGGGTCAGGATCTCTACGCCGTTATCGCCGATCAACACGGTGTTTTCGTAATGCGCAGAGGGTTTGCCGTCGAGCGTTACGCATTTCCATCCGTCGATTTCGATTTCGTAACCGCCCATATTGATCATCGGCTCGATGGCAACGGTCATATTCCGTTTCAGCCGGATGCCCGTGCCTCTCCTGCCGTAGTTGGGAACGGAAGGATCTTCGTGCATCTTTTTCCCGATGCCGTGTCCGACCATATCCCTCACCACGGAGAATCCGTTGCTCTCCGCGTACGCCTGCACTTGTGCGCCGACGTCTCCGAGACAGCTGCCGATGCAAATATCTTTGATTCCTTCAAAGAAGCACTGCTTCGTCACTTCGATGAGCCTCTTCTTCTCGGGATCGATGTCGCCCACGTAAAAACTTCTCGCCCCGTCGCCGTGGAATCCGTTGAGATAAGCCCCCACGTCGACGCTCACGATCTGCCCTTCCTCGATGATCCTGTCGGAGGGGATTCCGTGCACGACCTCGTCGTCGATGGAGATGCAGGTCGCGGCGGGAAATCCGTAAAGTCCCAGAAACGAGGGCTTCGCGCCCGTCGACAGAATATACTCGTGAACGATCCGATCCAACTCCGCGGTCGTCATACCCGCCTTCAGGTTTTCCTCGGCTACGAGGAGCGCGTCCCGCACGACGCGGCAGGGCGCCCGCATGAGTTCGATCTCTTTATCCGTCTTGATATAAATCATCTCAAGTCCTCACCTTTCGGTTACCGCACTTTTCGATTAGCCTAACTGCGCCGTGATCGAGTTGAAAACGTCCTCGATATTTCCGTCTCCGTCAACGTTGACGAGCACGCCCTTTTCGCCGTAGTATTCGACGAGAGGCGCCGTCTGCGCGGTGTAAACGTCCAGTCTCGAAGAGACCGTTTCCTCGTTGTCGTCCGCTCTCTGAATGAGCTCGCCTTCGCACTTCCCGCACGAAAGGCTGCCGTTCAGGTAGTCCACGTGATAGGATTCGCCGCATTTCGAGCAGACCCTTCTTCCCGTGATCCTTCTCATCAGTTTGGAAAGAGGAACGTCGATATTGACGACCTTTTCCACTTCGGAGAATTCGTCGAGAGCCTTCGCCTGCGCAACCGTTCTCGGAAAACCGTCCAGAAGATAGCCGTTTTTGCAATCGTCCTGTTCGAGCCTTTCCTTCACGATCTGCACCGTGACCTCGTCGGGAACGAGCTGCCCTTTATCGATATACGATTTGGCAACCAATCCGATCGGGGTTCCGCCCTTGATATTGCTTCTGAAGATATCGCCCGTCGAGATGTGAGGCACGGAATATTTTTCCGCGAGCCTCACAGCCTGCGTGCCTTTGCCCGCGCCGGGCGCGCCTAATAATACGATTTTCATCTTATTTCAGGAATCCTTTGTAATTCTTCATCATGATCTGGGATTCGAGCGCATTATTGAATTCGATCGCAACGGATACCACGATGAGCATTCCCGTCGCGCTGAACGCGCCGCTCGCTTCGCCCTGACTGATGACGGCGTTAAGTACCACGGAGGGAACGAGCGCGACGATCGCAAGGAAGAACGCGCCGAACAGCGTGATCCTGTTGGAAACCTTTTTCAGATAGTCCGCCGTCGGTTTGCCCGGTCTGATGCCCGGGATAAAGCCGCCGTTCTGCTGAATGGTCTTGGAAATATCTTCGGGATTGAACTGAATGGTCGTGTAGAAGAAGGCAAACCCAAAGATGAACAGGCAGAGAATGATGGAATAGAAGGGATATCTCGACTGAGACCCGAGCCATGTGCTCCACCATGCCAGCGCGTTCGTCCACCCGAAAAGGGTCATGATGAGTTCGGGGAAGGTCAGAATGGAAAACGCGAAGATAAGGGGCATGACGCCGTTTGCGTTCACCTTGATGGGGATCACCGTCGACTGACCGCCGTACATCTTTCTTCCTTTGACCTGCTTCGCATACTGAACGGGAATCTTTCTCTCCGCCAACTCTACCCAGACGATCGCCGCGAACATCACGAGAGTGATGAGGATATAGACGACGAACTTAAGCAGAGCAACTCTGTCGAATTCGGAGCCGAAGAAAATGGTCTGGATCTCCGAAACCGTGAATTTCGCCGCGGAAGCGATGATACCCGTAAAGATGAGAAGGGAAATACCGTTGGAGACGCCGTAATCGGTGATTCTCTCACCGATCCAGACGGTGATCATGGATCCTGCCGTATAGAAAAGAACGACCGTAAAGTAAGCGAGGAAATTGGTAAATCCGTTGACCTTCGCCTCACCGCCCGCATACATGGCGGAAAGAGACGCAAAGTTGCCGCTGTTCGCCTGTGAGCCGTAACTGACGAGAATACCGATCGACTGGATCACCGCGAGAATAATCGTGAGATATCTCGTGTATTGCGCGATCTTCTTCCTGCCCTCCTCCCCTTGTTTGGAAAGTCTTTCCAAAGCGGGAATGGCTACCGCGAGCAGTTGCATGATAATCGAGGAGTTGATGTACGGTCCGATACCCATGGCAAACAGCGTGCCGTTTGCCAACGATCCGCCCGTCATCATACTCATGATGCTGAGGTAAGACGCATTCTGTAACTGTTCTCCGTCCAGAAGGTGTTCGCCGATACCGGGAACGGGGATGAAACATCCGATTCTGTAAATCAAAAGGAATAACAGCGTCCAGTAGATTTTATGTCTTATCTCTTTCACCTTTAAGGCATTTTTTAACGTTTCAAACATTTTCTACCCTCCGCTTCTTTCTGGTAGGTTACGCTTGCTCAGCCGTTCCGCCCGCTTTTTCGATGGCTTCTTTCGCAGCCGCCGAAAATTTTTCGGCCTTTACGGTAAGAGCAACGTTTAACTCGCCGTTACCGAGGACTTTAAGTCCGCACGCACCCTTGATCTCCTTGACGAGACCGTATTCGAGCAACGTGTCGTAATCGACGACCGTACCGGATTCAAAGCCGGAAAGCTGTTCGACGTTAACAATTGCATATACTGTTCTGAAGTGATTGTTGAAGCCGCGCTTGGGAACCTTACGGGTCAAAGGCATCTGTCCGCCTTCGAATCCGGGTCTCACGCCGCCGCCGCTTCTCGCCCACTGACCTTTGTGACCTTTACCGCTCGTTTTGCCGAGCCCCGAGCCGATGCCTCTTCCCAGTCTTTTCTTGGAAGTTCTCGCACCTTCTGCGGGCTGTAACGTATCAATTCTCATAGTTTTACCTTCCTTAGATCTTCTCGACTTTTACCATGTGGGAAACGACTTTAATCTGTCCCTGCAATGTTGCGCTGTCGGTAAAAACCTTCGATTGATTTATTTTTTTAAGCCCGAGAGCGGCTACGGTCGCTTTCTGTTTGGGAAGCGCGCCGATCGTGCTTCTGATAAGAGTTACTTTTACCTGATTTTCCATTTGAAAGTTCCTCCTTATCCCTGAATCTCTTCGATCGTCTTACCGCGGAGAGCGGCGACTTCTTCCACCGTCTTGAGTTCGTTCAAACCGGCGATAACGGCTTTCACCATGTTGACGGGGTTGTTGGAACCGTGAGATTTCGTTCTGATGTTTTTGATCCCGGCAGCTTCCATGACGGCACGGACGGGGCCGCCGGCGATCACGCCGGTACCTTCTGCGGCGGGCATCATGAGGACGGAACCTCTGCCGAATTTCCCGTGAACGGCGTGAGGAATGGTCGTTCCGACAAGGGAGACCTTCTTCATCGCTTTCTTCGCCTGAGCGGTCGCCTTTTCGATGGCTTCGGGAACTTCGTTCGCCTTTCCGGCGCCGTAACCGACTTTGCCGTTTTCGTCGCCGATGACGACGAGTGCGGAGAAACGCATTTTGCGTCCGCCCTTCACGACCTTCGTGATACGGTTGACGGCAATGAGTTTTTTGCAAAGCCCGTCGTCGCGATCCTGTCTTCTTTGAGGTCTGTTGTTATCTTTCGCCATTTTTCGTTCCTCCTCTTAGAATTTCAAGCCGCCTTCTCTGGCGCCTTCCGCTAAACCCTGAACTCTGCCGATGTAAAGGTATCCGCCGCGGTCGAAAACGACGTTCTCGATCCCTTTCGCGGTCGCCTTTTTCGCAAGTTCCGTACCGACGATCTTTGCCTGTTCGACTTTCGTCTTCCCTTCGACGAGAGCCTTGACCGCTTTTTCTTCGGTCGAGCAGGCGCAGAGCGTGTTGCCCTTCACGTCGTCGATGATCTGTGCGTAAATGTGATTCAGACTTCTGTACACACACAGTCTCGGACACTCGGCAGTGCCGGAGATTTTCACTCTGACTCTCTCGTGTCTCTTCTTTCTGTCTGCGTTTTTATCGATTTTAGATATCATATCGGTTTACTCCTTATTTGCCTGCAGTCTTGCCTTCCTTCCGCTCGATCACTTCGTCCTTATAGGAGATTCCGTAACCGTGGTAAGGTTCGGGCTTTCTGATCGCTCTGATGGTCGCCGCGGTTTCGCCCACCGCGACCTTATCGATTCCCTTGACGGAGATTTCCGTGGGGGAAACGGCTGTAAGAGTGATACCGTCTTTCGCCTTGAAGACGACGTTGTGGCTGAAGCCGACGGAAAGGGAAATATCCTTGCCCTGCTGTGCGATCTTCCAGCCGACGCCGTTGACGATCAGGTTCTTCTCGTAACCCTTCGTCACGCCGACCACCATATTGTGGAGAAGCGCCCTGTATAAGCCGTGTTTCGCTCTGACCGCGTCTTCGTCGTTCGCTCTCTTGACGTGAGCGACGGCGCCTTCGACCTCGATCGTGATGTTTTTCGCGTCATAATCCTGCGTAAGCGTGCCGAGAGGCCCTTTTACGGTAATAACGCCGTTATCCGTCGCGACGGTAACGCCTGCCGGGATTTCTACCGGTTCTCTACCAATTCTGGACATATAAGACCTCCTTTACCAAACGTAAGCAAGAACTTCGCCGCCGTGATTGGTCTTTCTTGCTTCTTTATCCGTCATCACGCCCTTCGGGGTGGAAATGATCGCGATTCCGAGTCCGCCCAGAACTTTGGGCAGTTCTTCACAGCCCGCGTAAATTCTCAGACCGGGCTTGGAAACTCTCTTCAGACCGTTGATGACTCTTTCGCCCTTCGGTCCGTATTTGAGCGTGACCACGATTTTTCCCTGCACGCCGTCCTCGACGACTTCGTATCCGGAGATATAGCCTTCGTCGAGAAGGATCTTCGCGATGGACTTCTTCATGTTGGACGCGGGGATTTCCACCGTATCCATTTTAACGGTAAGCGCGTTTCTGATGCGCGTGAGCATATCTGCGATAGGATCTGTCATTTTCGTCTACCTCCTCTTACCAGCTGGCCTTCTTCACGCCGGGAATCTGCCCCTTGTAAGCCAATTCTCTGAAGCAGATACGGCAGACGCCGTATTTTCTGAGAACGGCATGGGGTCTGCCGCAGATAGAACATCTCGTATATCCTCTCGTCGAGTATTTGGGTGTCTTTTTCTGTTTATTTATCATTGCGAGTTTTGCCATGATCCGTTTTCTCCTTAATTCGCTTTGAAGGGCATGCCCATTGCCTTGAGAAGCTCGCGAGCCTCTTCGTCCGTCTTCGCCGTGGTCACGATGCAGATATCGAAACCTCTGACCTTTTCAATCTGGTCATACTGGATTTCGGGGAAGATCAGCTGCTCTTTGACGCCCATCGCGTAGTTTCCTCTGCCGTCGAAAGACTTGGAGGGAACCCCTTTGAAGTCTCTCACTCTCGGGAGAGCGATGGAGACGAGTTTATCGAAAAACTCGTACATTTTGTTGTTTCTCAAAGTGACCTTGATACCGACGTTCATGCCTTCTCTGACCTTGAAGTTCGCTACCGACTTCTTCGCCTTGGTGAGAACGGGCTTCTGCCCCGCAATGAGCGCAAGCTCCTGCTGTGCCATCTGAACGCTCTTCGCGTTATCCTTCGAATCGCCGAGACCGTTATTGATCGTGATCTTGACCATCTTGGGAACTTCGTTCACGTTCTTATAGTTGAAGCGTTTCATGAGATAAGGAACGACCTCATCCTTGTACAGCTTCTTCTTTCTAGCAACGTACTTGGAATCGGTTGCAGGTTCCTTAGCAACCTGAGTCTGTTTGTCTGCCATTTTTATTCTCCTTTAAAATTCAGGCTTCTTCTTTTTTGGAAGTTTTCTTGGTAGCGGTCTTCTTTTCGGAATCCTTCTTCGCCGCCTTTTTCGCGGGGGCTGCTTTCTTCGTTTCCACAACGTCTAACGCCGCGCCGCATTTCTTGCAGATTCTCGTCTTTTTGCCGTTTTCCGTCTTATAGGAAACCCTCGTGGCTTTCCCGCAGGCGGGGCACACGACGAGAACGTTGGAGGCGTCGATCGCGCCGACCTGAGAGACGATCGCGCTCGTTTCGTTCGCGCTTCTCGCCTTCTTGCTCTTTTTCTGCACGTTGATGCCGTCTACTTTGATCTTGTTGTCCTGAGGAGCGGCGG
>CAMAJQ010000009.1 GCA_945835865.1 uncultured Clostridia bacterium | reverse complement strand
ATACGTATACAAGTACAAAACTATGTATCTATTCCGTCGTGGGAACGCAGGACCTGAATTACGGACGCGTTACTTTCGACCCGATCGACAATCCTTCGGACGACACCGATTGTTATACCTTTCCTGCCGACAAAATGGTATTTTTCGCCACTTCCGAGCATTTCAACGACACAAACGGGAATATCGCTACAACTGACACAACTTATGAAGTAAAATCTTTGTCGGATCTCAAATGGAATAATGGTTCGGGAGAGACCGTTTCTTCCGCAGATCTACAGAAAAAATTTAAAATGCTCAAAGGGATCACCTTCGGCGCGTCTATCAATTTAGGTGGCGGCACGATAGGTACCAGAGGAATTGTTACGGCGCCTGTCGGCACAAACGGAACAGAAGCCAACATTCCGCAGGGTTGTATCGCTTTCCGCATCAATAAGAAAGCCAAAGACATTAAAATCCGCGTGATCGTGTCCGTCGCCGTTTCGGAATACTATAAGGGGGAAGAAGGCTATGATCTTGGTGACTATACCCGTTATTTCAATTTGTGGAAAATGGAAGAAGCGGGACAGAGCACTGTTCAGATATTTGAAGCAACGGGAGACAATCTTCTGGACCGTTTCGAGGTGCCGAGATCTCATCCTTACGAACCGGGAACGACGGCGGCTTCCTCTTCTTCGGAGTATATCACGGTGAAATATGGAAGTAATGATTATCGCTGCTATCTGAACGGAGACCGCGTGCTCGTCGCCTATGAATTTACCGTGGATTCGACTTCGACAGGAACGGGCGTCGGGGTATATTGCCTCGGGATGTCCGGAATCGATTCGTCGGGAAACACAATTTCGGACGTCCCGATGGAAATTGTCTATTTCTCGGCGGAAGGCGTGGCGAGCGCGGGGCGCGACGGCGCGTCCGGTTCGCAGATCGGTACCATCGATTTCGTCTACGATTATGATGGTGCCATCGTCACCGTGACCGAGTCTTCCAAGATCGGCTCTGACGGTAAAGAGGATTACCACAATTATTATCCTTCTTATTGCCTGCTGTATTTCGACATTGCGCAGAAAAAGGACAGTTCTACCGAAGCATATTATTCCGTCAATGACGAAGTGGTGATCATCCGACGATACGTATACGCAGGGACAGGGACTCCGGGTTCGGATGCGAACCACAATACGACGCCGAGCAAAACGATTCTTTTTCTGAAGTCAAACGGGGTTCATTCAGGAGGAAAAGAAGACGATCCGGGTGGAATAAGCTATACTTGTATCGTGCAGTATTCCACGTTTGCAGATAACGTGAACGTCGGTACGAAAGAACAAGAATGAAAGTTAATGAAAAAACGAAAAATATAAGGCTGATGGTTCAAAGCCTTATCATCATGATCTTCCTTGCTTTTCTCGTGGTGTTTGCCGTCTTTTATTTCAACCACTCGATGGCGTGGCTTTCACAGAACAGGGAAGTGAACGCGAACGGCGCGTCGGTGCAACTCGCCTCTCTCGGTATTACCGACACCTATTCTTCAAAAGGCGTGGGCGAGGCGGAGTATAAGAAGATTGAGAAGTGGGATCGTATTTTTGAAAAACTCATGCCCAGAGACAGCGTTTCGATCAAAGCGGATTACGAAAACACTTCCGGTTCTGCCCGCACGCTCAGGGTGGTTTTCAGCCCGGGAAGCGACGGGGAAACGCCCTATCAGGAAGGCGGGAAGTTTTATTATTTCGGCACGCAGCTGAAAATCACTTCTATCTCTCTGAACGTCGACGGGAAAGCCCCGGGAGAAGGGACATTTCTGATGACCCCGGGAGAAAGGACATTTCTGATGAAGCCGCCGGACGACGAGGTTTCTTTTGATTCGAAACAGGAGGTTCCCGCCCCCGACCCTATCGTGCTTGCCGAATTCGATTTGGCGGCGGGAACACCGGCTTCGCTGGAGATCACGGTGGAATTTGTGAACCATCCGACCGTCGATCAGAACGCGTATCAGGGGTTTGGCAACAAAGGTGGAAAATGTTATCGGCAGGTAATCGCGTACGTGGCGGAAAAAACGGAGTCTGCGTGACGAGCGTTTTGGGTGACCTACGCAAAAATTTTATTCCGAAGTATTGAAAAAACGAAAAAGCCGACCTGAAAATTTCTATTTTCGGGTCGGCTTTTGCCGTGTGGGTTTATGCAGTTTCGTTTTTTCTTGCAGCCTCCTGATTGCCTCGCTGAGACGGGGGAAACGTCCGTCAGGACAAAAGGGGGCGCCGTTGCCGAAGCGGGGGTGGTCGCGTTAGCGACAGAAGGTTTCGATTTGCGCCGACCTTTTAACCGTCCCCTTTCGGGGAAGGGTGGTCGCGTTAGCGACAGAAGGGGACCGCTTTTAACGGACTTCCGTACTATTCCGTACTTATTACGAAATGCCGTACTAACTCGTCCCCTTCAGTCAATCGTCGCGTAAACGCTCCGCTTGACAGCTTCCCCGAATGGGGACGCCAAGTTTTCCCCGATGAAACGGGGGAAACGTCCGCAAGGACAAAAGGGGACCGCTTTTAACGGACTTCCGTACTATTCCGTACTTATTACGAAATGCCGTACTAACTCGTCCCCTTCAGTCAATCGTCGCGAGAACGCTCCGCTTGACAGCTTCCCCGAATGGGGACGCCAAGAAGAAACGGGACGCCACGAGGAGGAAGAATATCCGGGAAAAGGGTCAGAGAATGTTCGGGGCGATTTTGCGCTTGATCTGCGACCGGTAAACGAGATTGACCATGAGATAGAACATCGTACGCGCAGGGCGTTTCAGAAAACGCCGGTTGAAAATCGTCCGTCGGAGAATGGAGGGGATGGTGTACAGTTTGTTGTAAACCATCCAATAACATTCCGTTACCTCTTCCGCTTTCAGGTTGGGCGTGTCGAGAACGGAAACGGACGGTTTGTATTTGAGATAATCGCCGTCGGTGATTCTGCCCGCCTGTTTCATCTCTTCGTGCAGTTCCGTCCCCGGGATCGGGGTCAGGCAATAGAATTTCGGGGCGATGATATCCGCTTTTTTGACGAATTTCACAGTTTCGAGCAGGCTTTCGCGGGTGTCGTAATCCGCCCCTACGATCATTTCGCTTGCAACTTCGATGCCCGCGTCGTTCACCTTGCGGATGATCCGCGTGTAATAGGAAGGATCGCACCAACTCTTGTGAAAACTTTCCAGATTGGGTTTGCAAATGCTTTCCAGCCCGAAACTGAGCGTATAGCACCCGCTTTCGGCAACCGCGCGTAAAAGTTTGTCGTTGTCGGCGATCTGAACGGCGCATTGGCTCATCCATTGCATGTTCAAGGGCTTGATGCGGTTGCACAGTTCGAGCATATATTCTTCGTCGGCAACGATATTGTCGTCGATGAGAAGAAATTTTTTGAATCCGAGGCTCTTGACGTAACGGATATCCCGTATCACTTCGTCGATCGGGCGTTTGATATATTTGTTGCGGTAAATACAGTAGATCGAGCAGAATTTGCAACTGTTGGGGCACCCTCTTCCCGCCTGAACGGGCAGGAAATCGCCGATCCTTTTATGGACGACCAGATCGTACCGCGGCAAAGGCAGTTCGAGCTTGGTGATCGGCTTTTCGTAAAAGTCTTTCAGCGTGCCGTTTTCGAGATCGTGGCAGAGTTCGACGATCGTCTCTTCGGAATCTCCTATCATCACGGAATCGCAATACTTTTTCGCGACCTCGGGGATCAGACTGACCATCGGACCGCCCATAAAGACGATTTTCCCTCTTTTTTTAAACTCGGCGGCAATATCTTTGCCGCGGTTGGCGGCGTGTCCCATGCCGCCGATGCCGATCACGTCGGCGTCGGTATCGTAGGGGATGTCCTCGATGGTCTCGATGCAGATCTCGCAGGTCCAGCCTTCCGGAAGCAGAGACGCAAGCACGGGATAGGCGAGTCCTACGAAATACAGTTTGCTCTTTTTGACGACTTTCCCTTTGTCGTCGTAAATGGAAGGCTGAATGAACAGAATTTTTTTATTCATGCGTTTTTCTCCCGATATTCGGTTTCAGAATGAGCCTGACGTACTGCATAGCGATGGTGAACGCGCCTTTTCGCACCCTTCGGTAAATCTTTTTTCCGTAACGTTCACGCACGTATTTCCTTCCTTTCGCCGAAGCGGAAGTTTTCAGATACGTCCGCAGAATATGGTAATAAAACGCGCGCGGAGACAGGTTTTCCGGCATCATGACGCAGTGCGCCATGTCGAAATAAGGGTAGTTTTTCTCGTCTTCGACGATACGTTCCTTCACCTTTTCGTAAAAGGGCGTTCCCTTGATCGGCGTGATCGGCTGAACGTTGACCATGGGGTGCTCGAAGGAATTGAGGTAGTTGATCAGCCCGTCGAAATCCTGTTTCGTCCAGTCGTAACCGACGATCAATCCGCTGTAACACTGCACGCCGTGTTTTTCCAGAATGCGTACGGCTTTTTCGTTGATCTCCACCGAAGTCCGCTTGTTGTAATCGGAAAGTTCTTCTTTTTTGAAGGATTCGATCCCGACGAAAAAGGCGTCGAAACCGTGGGCTTGCAAAAGGGCGACGATATCTTCGTTTTCCGCAATAAAATCCGCTCTGCCGAAGGCGATAAACGTTTTCCGGATATTCCTTTCGTCGAGCAGGCGGCAGAATTCGATCAGCCGTTCCCGACGGAAGAGAAAATCGTCGTCCACGATGAAAACGTTCCGTTCGCGGATCTCCTGCAACTCGTCGGCGACGTCTTCGAGGTCGCGTTCGAAATATTTCCCCACCCGCGTGCAGAAACAGAATTCGCAGTCGTAAGCGCAACTGAAAGAGGTCTTGATCGTCGCGCAGGCGTCGTGATAGATATAATTGTAACGGCTGCGGTATTTTGCCGTCTTGGTGCGGTCGGGGTGAGGGAAGTCGAAAACGGTGCGCTTGGGCGTCGCCGCGGCGCGGCGCAGTTCCTTCAGCGGGGCGCGGCTTTCCAACAGGGGCAGGAGGGCTTCCAGGGCGTACATTCCTCCGCTCAGGACCAGATCGATATACGGGCTTTCAAAATCCTGCGGGACGACTTCGGCGTGGACCCCTCCGACCATCGTGAGCGTCTGCGGGCTTTTCCGTTTGACGTATTCGGCGTACCGCCTGACGACCCCGACGTGGATGAGATAGGAAGTGAACGCTACCGCGTCGTAACGGTCTTTTGCAAACGCTTTCTGAAAACTTCCGTCGATGACGAGATCGACGATTTCCGCTTCGTGCCCCGCCCGTTCAAGGTACGCGGCGACGTATTCGAGTTCGAGCGGTTCGCAGATCATAAAACTTTGCAGGTTGATCGATTCCTTCGGGGGCATCGGTTTCACGAGCAGAAATTTCATTTGTTTTCTCCTTGGTTAAAAACGTGGAAATCGGTTTTGATCGGCTTATACTGCAACTTTTTCGCGAGTACCTTACACAGCGCGAAGACGAAGGGATTGCTGTGATGAAGGGCGGCGTAAAGGGGAACGTAGCGGCAGCCGAGTTTCAGTTTGATCTCGTCCGCCGTCTGACCGAAGTCGATCGTGCGGAAACCGTGATCGATGCCGTAGCGGACGATCTCGTATAGCATCCGGTGATAGACGGGTATTTCCTCGTTGACGTCGTAGTCGATCCCCACGAACTCGAACACGAGTTCTTCGCCGTTTTCCAGAAGTTGTACGAAACCGACGGGCTTTCCGCGGAGGCGGGCGACGAAGATCCGGAAAGGGTCTCCCCGGAAGTAGTCTTTGCTGAGCGTTTCGATCTTTAAATTCGACTTGTTCAGTACGTTCAGATACAGCCTGTAAAGTTCGTCCGAAAATCCGGTCGTGTTGTCGATAAAGGAGATATCGAGGGCGGCGGTATTGCGGAACACTTTGCGGGTACGCATCCGGTAATCGCTTCGCAGGGCGGCGAGATAGTCGTCGAAGGTTCGGAAACGCAGGTCGAGAATGCATTTCGGGCAGGTGAGCCCCGTCGCGAAGCCCGGGACGTCGTCATCGTCGAGGTTAAGGATCATTTTATATCCGCGAATGGAGCGGATATCTTCCCAAACGGCGTTCCTGAGATTTCCCGTGACGACGCTGTTTGCCGTCACGCACATCGGCAGATAAACGAGCGTGGCGCGGACCGTGCGCCTGGATCCCGTAAACATCGCCAGCCGATAATCTTTCCGCGGGTAAGAGAGGTAGAGAGAGTCGAGTCGGTCTCCCTCGTAAAAAAGATGATAGGCGGGGGAATAATCTTTCTCCGTCTTTTCGATAAAAGCGAGGAAATTCCTTTTCATATAAGGGTTGTTTCCCGTCAGCAAATCCCATTCTTCCGGCAGTTCCGCCGCTTCATGCGTCTGTATTTTTCTGATTTTACACATCGGTGAAAAAGACCTCGTATTTACGGAAAGGCTTATGAAAAAAATGCCTGTTGATCGATCCCGAGCGCAGGTTATTATCCCAAACGAAGTTGGTTTCGAGATAGCGGTACCTGTCTTTCAGGATCCCGTTCAGCGCCGAGAGCAGCGCCGCCGTCGCCGAAGGGGACAGACAGCCTATGGCGTTCAGTTTCGCCGTGTCGATTTTCCTGCCGTGCAGAATTTTCGCAAGGGCGATCCCCGCGGCGGTGTAGTTTCTGCCCCCTTTCAGCATCTGGTTGAAATCGGGGTGCCAGAAGAGAAACCCCACGTCTTCTCCTTTCGCGTTGACGGCAAAGAGAAGGTTCTCGCCGGACAGAAAGGGTTTCAGGTCGCGCATCAGATGATAGAAATGGTCTTTCTCCGTTCGATAATACAGGAAGGTCTTTGCGATGGTCTTTTCGCAGACGGCGCGCATCCTCTCCGTTTCTTCCCGAAACCGTTTCATGTCTGCCTTGCAGACGGTGATCGGGGACAAAGGGTCGGTCAGTTTGCTCTCCGTCTCCGCTTTTTCTCCCCGATAGGCGGACAGGGTTTCCTTTCTCATGCCGGCGAAATAATCGCGGTAATAGGGTTTGTTGTAAATGCTGTCGAGGGAAATTTTTCTTCCGAAACCTTCCGTCAGAATGCCGACGCCGTAACTGATATGGGCGTTGAGCCCGACGACGACCTCTTTCACCCCTTTTTTCCTCGCTTCCCTTCCGGCTTCGGAGATCAGAAGGTCCACCGCTTCCCGCACGTCCGGAAGAGCTTCGAAAAAACTCACCTGCAGGAGAGGGAGTTTGTCGTTGAAGATCAGCATGGCTTCCGCGAG
Source organism: uncultured Clostridia bacterium (assembly GCA_945835865.1). Taxonomy (GTDB): domain Bacteria; phylum Bacillota; class Clostridia; order Christensenellales; family Borkfalkiaceae; genus UBA10281. The sequence goes on along the minus strand of CAMAJQ010000009.1, from coordinate 3,320 downwards.
GATTTCTCCTCCGTCCGACGTGACGGCAACGGGACGAACGAAACATTCCCGCGCGAAAACCGATTTGCCGTACAGGAGATCGGTCAGCGGGAATTCGCTCGTCATTACGTATTCCCCGTCTCCGCGGTAGAGGTTCCGACGGAAGGAGAGGAATGCTTTTTTGCCTTTTTTATCCGATAAATCGACGATTTTCATCTGTGTTCCTCACGGTCGTTTTCCCGAAGGGCTCCGGGTGGACGAAAAGGGATTGTCGGACGGGGGACGGTCTGTCAGAAGAGAGGCTCGTCTCCGTCCCGGCTGCCGTACGCTTCGCCGTCCGTCCTTTCGCAGAGGGCGGCGGGAAGGGGTGCGGAAGGAAAGTTTTCGGGGAAAGGCGTTCCGTATGGGGAGTCCGTCCGGACGTATCCCGTCGGATCTTCCCGTTCGTCGTAATCCGGTCGGATGACCGTGCAGAAGGAATACGGGGAGAAATCGCCCGTCCTGGCAACGGCGGTCAGATAGCCGTCGGACACGCCGACGTAATAGTTTTCCGTAAAGAGGATCCTCGTGAGGTCCTTTTCCTTCGTCGTTTCGTCGCCGAAGCCCGTCGAATGGGCGGAGAAGAATCCCAGGGGTTCGAGCCTGCCCGAAGAGGAGTCGCCTTCCGTGACGACGCGGAAGAGATAGGCGCCCTGTTTGTAAACGTAATCCGACCCGATCGCCTTTCTCGATGCGGTAAAGCCAACGACGCCGTTTTTGCGGTCGACGCAGAAGGCGTGTAAGTTATCCAGGGCTTCGCACTCCCTCAGGTCGGTGACGAAGTAAGAGGAGAGTTCGACCGGGTCGCCGTTTCCGACGGAGTACAGAGAGAATTTCAGCATGGAGACGTCTGCCGAAACGCTCGTTCCCCCGTATCCGAGCCCGAGGACGAGTCCGGGCGCATAAGAGTGCAGATAAGTCGAATAACCGGGAATTTTCAGGGTTCCGTCTTCATGGATGTCCGAGGGGTTCGTCGCGTCGATCCGGAAGAGGGGGTCGGTGTTCCGATAGGTGACGAGATAGCAGTACACTTTTCCGTCGGTGACCTCGTAGGTCACCGATTTCAACTCTTCGCCGACGGCGAGATTGTCCGCTCTCCCTGCGACCGTCATCTTTTCCGCGTCAAAGGCGACGACGGTGGAACCGCTGCCGTTCGTTTTCTGCGCGGCGACGTAGAGATAACCGTTCGCCGTTTTGAGCGACAGCCTGTCTTTGATCGCGAATTGCCGCATCAGCACGTACCCGAGAGCGGAAAAATCGGAAGGGGAAAGACTGACGACGGTCGTGAAATATTCGTATCGTCTGCCCGCGCTTCCGTAGCAGCCCCTGCCCGAAGAACCCGACGAGGTCAGCGTGACGTAACTCCGGGACAGACCGAAGAGTCCGTCTTCGCTCATGTACAGATCGTAAAAATAACAGTTCGTATAGTCGACCGAAAGTTCCGAAAGCGTTTCGCCGTCAAGGTCGATGCGGCAGAGAAAAGAGCGGGTCTCGCTCGGGTAGACGAACGTGGCTTCGTCTATCTCGACGGTTTTCCGTATCATCGTCTTCCGTTCTCCGTTTACGGTGTATTCGGCTTCACGGATGGGAGACGAGGCGACGGAACCCGTTCCGCCCGAGGTGAAGATGTCCGAATAAAAAGACGGAGATCCGCTTCTCTGAAGGAAGAAGCAGAATTGCCCGCTTTCCGTGATCAGGCGGGAGGAGATGAGGTCGGCGGGATAGGACGCCTGATAGAGGAGTCTGTCCGACAGATCGACGGTTTCCGTCTGTTCGCGTATCCCCGCGACGTCGTAGATCTCCACGACGGTGCTCTCGCGGGAGAATTCGCCCGTTTGTCGGCAACCGCTTGCGTAGATCGCTATGAGTTTGTCGCCGTAGACGAGGACTTCGCGCGCCGTTCTCGGCGAGGCTTGCGTTCTGGCAAGCAGGGTGAAAGATCCCGTCGCGTCGTCGAATTTCGTCACGGTCACCCCGTCCGACTGCGCTTTGAAGATGAGATCGCCGTCCGTTTTGACGACGTCTCCTTCGTCGATGCCTGCCTCCTGCACGTTGGTCGGATCGTCTTCGCCGGGAAGAGTGCTGGTTCCGCAGGAAGAGGCGAAGAGGAAGAAACTCGTTGCAAAGAGAACGGAAAAGAGGACGAGTAACAGTTTGGCGTTTGTTTTTTTCATGACGGATTCCTCCCGGGTTTATCTTGATCCGGCGGACTTACGTCCGCCCGGTACGTCGTCGGCGACTCTTCGCTGCGGGAATCGTTTTCCCGTTTTTCTTCTTTCATAAAGGAGTCCGCCGACCGAAAGGGCGAGAGCGATCAGACAGTAAATCTGAAACGCGGAGAAGATGCCAAGGGTTTCGTATGCGTACGTGGGTTTGAAAAATTCGATCGCAAAGCGATAGAAGAAATAGATTGCGAAAAACAGGAAATCGTCGAGCCTGCCTTTGCACGTAAGGAAAAAGCAGATTGCGCACAGACCGATCTCCGCGAGATTGAGCAGCCCCCCGCAACACCCCGCGACCGCGCAGGCGACGCGCAGGATAGCGGCGGCGAGCGGACAGACGCAGAGGGAAGGAGAGAGGTCTCCCCGGTCGGACAGTTTCGGCAGGAGCAACCGTTCGCAGACGGCGAAAAGGGGAAGGGCGTACGCAATGCAGAAACGGACCGAAATATCGATTCCGCGAGCGGAGAGATAAATGGTTTTCAGACTGCAGAGCCCGACCGTGATCAGCGAAGAAATCGCCGCCGATAACGCCGCGGTCAGGACGGAGGGAAGAAAGAGGGAAAAACGTTTCCGGGCGAGGAAAAAATAAAGGAGCGCGACGCAAAGCGCGATCCCTCCGACCGCGACGTGCGCGGCGCCGAGAGAGGCGAAAAAGTCGGAAATTTTCATGCCACGATCCTCGTTGCTACGCGGTATACGAGTTGAAAAGTCAGTTCGTACGGGGTTGCCCCCCCACAACTCATTTTCCCGTCGATCTCAACGAGTATGGGCGAACTCTTTACGCCGGCGGATACGTCCGTTACGTCCTCGATCTCGCCGAACAGAGGAGAGAACATCGTCATGCCTTCCCGTACCGCCCGTTCCTGAAAGGTTACGGTATAATAATAGGTAAACCCCGCCGTTTTCGTTCGTTCTACTTTTTTGACGGAAGACGGGTTCAGGTCGAGCAGCTCCGCCCCCGCGGGATAGAGATAATAGGCGGCAAGAGGGCTTACTCTTTCGCCGGCCTCCGCTTTGAGGTCTGCAACCGTCCCTTCCGAACGGAAGGTCAGGTTTTCCGATCGGATCGTCAGGACCTTT
>CAMAJQ010000008.1 GCA_945835865.1 uncultured Clostridia bacterium | reverse complement strand
CGTCATCTTCCGCGTGACGGAGTCGTTTTCTTTTTTCTTTTTCATGTCTCTCCTTTTTCGGAAACTTCCCGAGGAAAACGGAGGCGGAACGCGTCTTCCGGCGGGGGCGCGGAAACCGTCTTTCCGTTAAAAAAGAAGCCGCAGGCAAAAATTGTCCGCGGCTTTTCCGTCTTATTCGATCTACCGCGTATTACGCGTTCTGATCTTCTTCCCACTTGGTGTTCCGGAAGGCGTCCGTCCCGATGAATTCGGCAGCGGGAAGATTGGTGATCGTTTCGAGAACCGTGCAGCCGAGGAATGCACCCTCGCCCACCGATTTTACGTTGGTGAAGTCTACGCTCTGCAATCTCTGATCGCAGGAAGAGAAGGCGAATCTGCCGATCTCCGCATTCGCTCCGTTAAAGGAGATCGAGCGGAGGGCGGAACATCCCTTGAAGGCGTTGTCGCCGATCTTCGCGTCGGCGGAAACGAAGACCACGGAGTCGATCGCCGTGCAGCCGCTGAAAGCGCTTTCGCCGATTTCCTTCGCGCCGACGGTTACGGGCTGCGACGTTCCGTTTTCGGCAAGCGCGCCGAGAGCCGTACAGCCGCTGAAGGCGCTTGCACCGATGGTTTCCACCGCGGTGAGATCAACGGTTTTCAGCGAGGTGCATCCGTTGAAAGCGTTCGCCCCGATTCTGACCGCCCCGCCGAGAGAAACGGATTTAAGGGCGGAGCATCCGTAGAAGGTAGCGTCCGCGATCCCCGCGATTTCTCCCGCAAGGGTAACCGTTTCCACCATGGAAACGTTATAGAAGGAATAGGAAGCGACGGCGTAAACGCTCGTGTTCAGCACGACGGTGTACACGGTGTTTTCACCCGCGTAGTCGTCGTCAACGTACACGATTTTGTCGTTGCCGTCCTCGTCTTTTTCCAGGATATATTTTTTGGTTTCGGAAGAGTCGGCGTTGTTCCCCGCGATCGTCACGTTTTTCAGCGAAGTCGGGATATAATAAGTGGCGGAATTGTCGCTCGATCCCTCGTTATAGGTCTGCGCGCAGGAGGTCAGACCGTCGGAAGAGGTCGTTCCGAAAATATAGCCGAAAGACTTTTCGCCGTTGACCGCGCCGAGTTTTTTGCCCGTGAACGGAAGGGTGATCGTCTTCAGGGAAGTGAGCCCGCTGAAAGCGCCGAGACCGATCTCCTCGATATTGCTTCCGACTTCGATCTCCTCGATATAAGTGAGGTCGACGACGGCTTCCTTTTCGATCTTCTTCACCGTCTTTCCCTCGTAGGTTTCGGGAATGACGAGTTTTCTGACCGTCTCCGCGGTGTACTGTACGGCAGGGGCTTCGTAGACGCCCTCCACGGAAGTGTTGAAGAGGGTTGCGAGACTTTCGTAGTCCTTCTTCTCGATCAGGGATTTCGCCTTATCGGAAACGGTGACGTTGGTCAGGACGTAATAAGTTTCCGTCTCTTCGCCTTCGGTCTCCGTTTTTTCGAGTTTGTATTTGAAAGAGACGGGCGCGACGTTGGTTTCTTCTTCCGATCCGTCGCCGCAACCGATCAGCGAAAACGCCGAAACGGAAACGAGCAGTAACGCGAATAAAATGCCGATGAGTTTTTTCATCCTTTTGCTCCTTGCAGACGGCGGGAAACTCCCGCTATCCTTATAGTCTATAAAATTTTATCATTTCGCGCGCGTTTTGTCAATAATTCTCGTTGCGTATTTAAGGTTTTCGCCGAAATTTTATCAACTTTTTCCCGCTTTCCGCAAAAGAGTTTTCTTTTTCTCCCGATTCGGTTGAAAAAGAAAGCGAAAAATGGTATAATCTTCATACGACCGCGAGAAACGGAGCCCTTTTCCGCGGTTTTTACGGAGGTTTTATGGATACGGAAGAAAAAGCGCTCTTTGCGTACCGCGCTCTCGCCCCGTACGGCGCCCGCAAAACGCGCTACGGAAACGTCCCCCTCGTCGGGGTTCAGGGGGCTGCGCCCGATCGTCTTGCGGTGCTTTCTTTTTACGAGACGGAAATCGTCTTCGAATTTTCTTTTCATACGGCGCACTTTGCGGCGGACGACCTTTCTCTCGCCGTAGCCGTGGCGGAGGATTTTCTGACGGGGAAACTTTGCGCGGTGGAATTTTTTCTCGCCGGGAAAAGTTTGTTCGGCGGGGCGAGAAATTCGTCGATAAGCCGATTAAACGGAACAACCGAATTCTGTGAAGCGTATGCGGGCGGAAAGGGGGACGTCGCGGAGAAAATCGCAAAACTCCTCTGCCGCGGGGACGTATCCGTTAAAATCCGCAGTTTCGACGGGTCCGCCGACCGTGACCTCGATCCTCCCTTCGAAGGGTTGGGCGGATAACGTTTTCGTCCGGAACTCCGGAGAGAACGAAAAGAGGGTCCGACGGGGTGAAATCCTTGCTTTTCCGACGAAAACGTGTTAAAATGAATATGCTTGCCTTTCGCCGCGGACCCTTCCGTCGGCGGGGAGGGGTGGATCTCGGCGGTCGGCTTTCGTCCGCCCTTTACGGCGGGAAAACCGCCACGGAGAAACGCATGGTCAGACTTTGGTTCAAGGTAATGAAAAACGACAGGATCGTCCGTCAGACGGTTTACGAGAAAGACGAAAAATTCACCTATTCTCTCTTTCACGATTATATTTCCGCGGGGTGTTACGAACTCGATCTCTCCACTCCGCTCATCGTTAAAAACCATCTCTTCAACTTCGCGAAGTACAACGGCGTGAAATTTCTTCCCGACGACTTTACGGAGCCGGTCGATTTCGACCGCCTCGTCGTGGAAAATCTCGACCGCTGAAAACGAAGACCTTCGGAAAACAACCGGCAATCACGGCTTTCCGAAGGTCTTTTTTTCTGCGCGGCAGACCGCCGCGATCTTTTGTTTGCGGGAAGGGGTTCCCCGCCCGGGTTTTTGACGGGGACCGATCGCGCCTCCTTGTCAGACGGTGAAAAACGCCACGCCGATCGCTCCGGGACCGATGTGCGTTCCGATGGTGCTTCCGATCTGATGTTTGGGAATTTCTTCTGCGTGTTCCTGCCATATCGCCGAACTGTCCGCAATATATTTATCGAGGATCGCGCTGCTCTGCCCCGAATACGCCGTGGTGAAGGGCATGGAGAAATCGACCCCGCCCGCTTTGCGGATACATTCGTTCAGCAGATTGTTCCCTTTTTTCGATCCGATCGCCTTTCCGAGCATTTTTACCGTTCCCTGAAGAGAAATGACGGGCTTGATGTTCAGAAGTTCGCCGGAAATCGCCACGAGGGGAGAGATCCTGCCTCCTTTTTTGAGGTATTTCAGGGTCTCCATCAGGGCGATCAGGCGGATTTTTTTCTTTTTTTCTTCCAGCTTGCCGAAAGCCTCTTTGGCGGAAACGCCGTCCGAAGCCAGACGGATCGCGTATTCCGTCAGGATCCTTTCGCCGAGGCTCGCAGTCTGACTGTCGACGACGTAGACGCCCGGAACTTTCGCCGCGGCTTTTTCCGCACAGTTGAAGGTGGAGGAAAGCCCCGAGGACAGCACGATGCAGATCACTTCCTCTCCGCCCGCCGTCATCTCGCGGAATTTTTCTTCGAAACGGTATTCCGAGATGCAACTCGTCTTCGGCATTTCGTCCGTTTCGATCAGTTTTTCGAAAAAGCGGTCGTGGGAAAGCGTTACGCCGTCCTCGAACACTTCCGTCCCGAATGTGATTTCCATCGGAATCATCTCGATTCCGAGTGCTTTTGCTTCTTCCGCCTCGATATCCGAAGCGGAATCCGCGAGTATTCTGAACGACATCTTATTTTTCTCCTTCATAGTTTTCGCAAATCGTTTTTATGTTCCTGTAAATCTTGCGGAAGGTCTGATAAAAGGCCGCGAGTTCCTCTTCCGTGACCGATCCGTCCCGATAAGAGGTGTATTCGTCGATTTTTTCGTCGATATACGCCGCAATTTCCTTGCCCTTTTCCGTCAGGACGAGGGGAACGCCGTACTTTTTTCCTTCGGTCTCCTCGCGGTAGCGTACGAATCCCTTTTCCGCCATCGTTTTGAGCGCGCGCGAAACCGACGCCTTATCCTCGCAACACGTCGCGACGATCTCCTTCGCAGTCACCCCATCCTCCCGGTCGTACAGCGCGAAAAAACAGTTGACCTGCGTGCCTTTCAGACCGAACTTTTTCATTTCGGCTTTTTTGATCTTGTTGATACAGCGATTCATGTTCGTCGTGAGAGCCGTATATTCCGCAAACCGATTCATCTTTTTCTCCCCGTTCTTTTTATCGGAAAACGAAAAGAGTATAGCATAATTTTGTTGTTTTGTCAACAAATTGACGGTACTGCTTGGTCGTCGGCGGAAGAATGCGGAAATTTCCGGGGATAAACGGGAAAACGAAAAGCGTTCGTTTTCTATTCGGAAAAACGAACGTCTTTCGTCCGGGGAAATTTTACCCCGGACGGTATTTTTTTGTGCGCAAGCCCCGCCGATAACCGTCTTATCGACAAAAATTTGTGGATAAACATATTCAAAATGTGGATAACATATAATATTTCGGGGGAGTTATCCACATTTATCCACAGAAACTTTTGTTCTTGTGGAAAAAAAGGCGGATGACGGAAAGCGCTTGTGAGAAAATACGCGTTAAAGGGATTATCGGTATGTTTCGCTTTGGTCCTGACGTTTTGCGGGGCGTGTCGGGCGGAAAGCGGGGGAACGGAGAAAACGAACGTTAGTTCGGGGACGGTCGTTCTCGACGCGGGGCACGGCGGGATCGACGGCGGCGTGAAGGGAAGACTGACGGGGGTTAAAGAGAGCGATCTCAACCTCGAGATCGTCAAGGAATTGTCTGCCTGTTTCCGTGCCGGGGGATTTAAAGTCGTGCTGACGAGGCGGGGCGCGGGCGGTCTTTACGGACTTCCCACGAAGGGGTTTAAACGCAGGGATATGGAAAAGAGAAAGGCGATCGCCAACGGGTCCAACGCCGATCTTTTTCTTTCCGTGCACGTCAACTTTTTTCCCTCGCCGTCCCGCCGGGGTGCGCAGGTGTTTTTCAAGGAAGGGGACGAGCGTTCGCGGGCGTTTGCCGAGCGTCTTCAGAAAAGCCTGAACGAAGCCCCCGAGCAGCCGGGTACTTTTGCCGCGCTCGCAGGAGATTATTTCGTGCTGAACGAGTGCGAATGCGTGTGCGCTCTCGCAGAATGCGGTTTTTTGTCCAACGAGGAAGACGAGAGGCTTCTGACCGATAAAACCTATCGGGAGAAACTTGCCTTTTACCTCTATAAAGGGGCGGTCGATTATCTGACTTCCGGTGCGCTCTGATCGCCGATCGACGGACGAGAGGACGGGGAAACGCGGTTTTCGGCAAAATTTTTTCTTTTTTCCGAAAGGGTATCATTTTCCGCGCGGTCGAATATAGTAGAATAAAGAAGCAATCCACCGTATGCGGAGGAGGATACATGAAGAAAACGGCGTTGATTCTGTTAAGCGAAACGGAGTATTCGCACGCGGGGATCCGCGGCGTCGCTTCGGTCAGAGAAGTCGGAGGCCGGACGGTTCTGCGGCTTTCCCTGATCCATGCGCCCTCGGAAGAAACGATCGTCGGCGTTTCCTGCGGGGAGACGGCTTTTTACCCTTACGAGGTCGGACTTTCCGTGCCCGTCGACGCGGAATGTGACGGGATGGGAGTCGCGTTGTTCGTCCGTCGGGACGAAGGGCTGATTCCTCTGCTTTACGGTTGCTACGGAAAAGGCGCGCCGGGCGCAGAGGAGATGAGCAAAGATTTTGAGAAGAACGTTACAGTCGTCGGCGACGAGATCGGTGGCGAGAAGGAGAAAGGTCTTCCGCCTTCACAGGCGCAGGAGCCGCAAATGACGAAGGTCTTTCGGGAGTCGGAAGAAGACGAAAACCCTCCGTATAAGCCGTTGAACGGAGGGTATGACGACGAAGCGGTCGCCGCGGAAAACTATTTTGCCTTTCCCGGGGCCGATCGCGCGGGAGAAGAAGTCGGGGCGGAAGATCTCTCGTCGGAAAGCGACGGGGAAGTCGCCGCGGCGGAGATCGCGGAAGCGGATCGGGAGGCGGAATATGACGGAGAGAGAGAAATGGCAGGCGACTTGTCTGAAAACGACGATCGCGAGGAAGAAAAAGAAGGAGAGATTTTCGCGGACGGCGATCTCGACGGCGTGGAGACATCTTCTTTCGGGAGCGGTTATTACGAACGCATCCGCGGCGAACTCGAAAAGACCTTTTCCTCCTTCCCCGAAGAAACCGAACTGACCGGAATGATCCCCGGGAGCCGCTGGGTCCGGATCCCTTACGACGAAGACGAACATTACGTGGTGGGGATCCTGTACGAAAAAGGCGCGCCGCGCTATCTGTGTTACGGCGTGCCGGGAAGATACGGAAAACAGCCGGAGGAATTGCGGCAATTCTGTACGTTTATTCCTTCTTCCCCCTTTTCCCTCAAGGGCGACGGCTATTGGGTGCTCTACCAGGACGCGGATACGGGAAAGTGTCTGAAACCCGAATGATCGGGAAGAGATAGAAAACGGGGCGGGGCGACAGATTCTGTCGCCCCGCCCCGTTGATACCGCAAGGAATCCGGCGGTTTATTTGTATTCCACGTTGATCCGCGCGTTCAGGTTGGGATCGATCTTCTTCACCGCCGCGTCGATCTGATCTTCGATCTCGTGCGCGGTCATTTTCGTATCGTAAGGGATCGCGACGTCGAAAATGAGATTGGTGTGCGTGTCCCCCTCGTTCATGCGGAAGTCGTGCAGGGAAAAATCGGGCTGGATTTCCGATACGATCTTCACGCATTGCTTTTTCAGTTCGGAAAGGCGTTCGCTCGTCGTGATGACGGGGTCCATGTGAATGGTCGTCTTGCTGTTGAATTTTTCCTCGATGCTTCGCTCGATGTTGTCGATGACGTCGTGCATCTGCAGAACGTTCGCCTCGGCGGGCACTTCGACGTGCAGGGTGATCATCTTCCGTCCGGGACCGTAATCGTGTACCACGAGGTCGTGAACGCCGATGATCAGTTCGTTATAATGCATGGCGTAATCGGCGATCTGCTTGCAGAACTCGGGATCCGGCGCCTCGCCCATCAGCAAATCGACGACCGATTTCATCGATTTGATTCCCGCAAAGGCGATGAACAGAGATACCGCGACGCCCGCGTAGCCGTCGATGGGCAGGTCGGGCAGAAAGCGGGAAAGGACGGCGCAGACGAGGACGACGGAAGTCGCCACGCAGTCCGAGAGGGAATCGGTTGCCGTCGCGAGCATTGCCGCAGAATCGATCTTTTTCCCGAGAGAGCGGTTGAACAGAAACATCCAGCACTTGACGAGAATGGAGAGACACAGCACGCACAGCGTGACGACGAATACCGTGGGGGACGCAAACGCCGAAGCCTCGCCCGCCGCGATCTTCCGCACCGATTCGATGAGGAGTTGAACGGCGACGATGAGAATGACGGCGGAGACGGCGAGCCCCGCGAAGTATTCCATTCTGCCGTGCCCGAAGGGGTGTCCTTTGTCCGGTTTTTTCGAGGACAGTTTGAACCCGATGAAAGTGATGACGGAAGAACCCGCGTCGGAGAGGTTGTTCACGCCGTCCGAAACGACGGAGATCGCCCCCGTCAGGAATCCGACGACGATCTTCGACAGGCAAAGTATGACGTTTAAAAGAATTCCCGTCACGCCGGAAAGCCTTCCGTAGGCCTCCCGAACGGCGGGATTGTTGACGTCTCCGGCGTTTTTGACGAAACGCCCGACCAATTTTTCAAACATAGATTTCTTTTCCCCGGCGCTTTCCGCGCCGTATTTTGCTTCGGTCGCCTTTCCGGCTTTCCCGCAGAGCCTGCAGGTCAGTCGAGCAAAGCTTTGATCTCTTCGATATGACGGATGCCGAGTTCGTATCCCTTTTCGTACGCTTTTTCGAGATTTTTGATGACGTACTGGCTCATGGAGCCGAGTTCGGGCATCAGGAGAAGGTCGTAACGGTCCCGTTTGTAAGAAGCTTCCGTGTTCGACCAGTCCACTGCGTCGATCACGCGGATGGCGTAAGTGATGATGTTGTTGTTCTTATAACTTTTTCGCAATTTCCCGAGCACGTCGACGCCGACGATGACGTCCGCGCCCATCTTTTTTGCGGCTTTGTAGGGCATACGGCAGTTGGCTCCGCCGTCTACGAGGAGTTTATCTTCCATGGGAACGGGGTTGAATACGAGGGGGATGGACGAACTCGCGCGGACGCAAGGCGCCACTTCCCCTTTGGAAAACCAGACCGTTTTTCCCTTGTTGATATCGAAGGCGTTGCACATGAAGGGGATTTTCAACTCTTCGAAGGTAACGTTTCCGAAAAGACCGTCGATGATTTTCGTCATCTTTGCCGTTTTCAGCAGGGCTTTCGAGGTGAGGGGCGCCATATTCAGGTCGATGATGTCTTTCCCTTTGAGCGTGCGGACTATCCCCATCATCTCGTCAGGGGTCATTCCCTTTGCATAAAGCCCCCCTACGACCGATCCCATCGAACAGCCTGCGATGCAGTAGGGTTTGATTTCGTGTTCGTCGAGAGCCTTCAGAAAGCCGACGTGGGCGATCCCTCTGGAACCGCCGGAGCCGAGTACGAGTCCGAGTTTTTTCATGCTGTCAATCCTCAGTTTCTTCCTTTTCTTCCTCGATGACGGTAACTTTTATTTCGAGGACTTTCTTCAGGTTGCGTTTCGTGACTTCTATCTTCAGTTGTTTGTATTCGAACGTGTATCCGATCGGGGGGATATCCCCGCATTTTTCGATGACCCATCCGCTGACCGTGTTCGATTCGATTTCCTCGTCTTCCTCTAAGGAAAACAGTTCGAAGAAATCGGTCAGTTCGGCGTTGCCGTCCACGAGATAGGTCTTATCGTCCAGCTTGTTGAAATAATCGACCACTTCGTCGTGTTCGTCCCAGATCTCTCCGACGAGTTCTTCGAGAATGTCCTCGAGGGTGACGATGCCGAGCGTTCCGCCGTATTCGTCCACGACGACGGCGAGGTGGACCTTTTGCCTCTGCATGCTGCGCAGAAGCACGGAAATGCGCATGTGTTCGGTCGCGAGGGCGACGGACGTGACGATTCCGCGGATATCTCCTGCTCCTTTCATGAGGGCGGCGTAAAAATCTTTTTCGTGGATCATGCCCACGATGGAATCGACGCTTCCCTTATAGACGGGCAGGCGGGAGAATCCGTGTTCGAGGAACGCCCGCTGAATGTCCTCCATCGGGCTTTCGATATTCACCGCGATCACGTTGACGCGGGGAACGAGAATGTCTCCGACTTCCGATTCGTTGAATTCGATCGCGCTTGAAATGAGGTCGGTCTCGCTCTTGTCGAGCGTGCCGTCTTCGCCTGCTTCTTCCACGTAAGTCAGTAGTTCTTCTTCGGTGATCACGTCGTCGTTCCTGAAGCGGAAAACTTTACGGAGAAGGGCTTTCCACCCCGTGAAGACGAGGGTGAGCGGATAGAGGATGAAGATGAAAAAGGATAGAGGATAACTGACGGCGCAGGCAAATCTTTCGGGCATTTCCTTGGCGATCGTCTTCGGGGTGATCTCTCCGAAAAGAAGAACGAGCACGGTCATGACCGCCGTGGAGACGGTCGCCGAGACGCTTTCGTTGCGGATGAGAAGGGCGAAGAGAAGCGTCGAGACGGTGGTCGCCGTAATGTTGACGATGTTGTTGCCGACCAGGATGGTGAACAGAAGCCTGTCGTAATTTTCCGAAAGCGCGTACGCGCGGCGAACGGTCGCCTTGCCGCTTTCGAGCTGAGTTTTCAGCCTTGCTCTGTTGAGTGAGGAATACGCCGTTTCCGATGCGGAGAAAAATGCCGATAATAAGATCAGCACGACGAGTGCGATCGCATATATCGGTATACTGTCCGGGTCCATAAAATGCTCCTTTTTTTCGATTCGTCCCTTGCGCCGGTTCCCTTTTTCCTTCCCTTCGGACGGAAAAACGCGCAATGATATAACATTATATCATATTCCGCTCCGTTTGTAAATGACTTTTTATAAAATGTGTGTAAAAATTTGCGTGTTTTGAAAGAATATCCTTTTTCCCGGGGAAAAAGCAACGGTCCGGAAGGCATCCGTTCGGTTACCTTGCGGTTTCGTCTTGACAAAAACGCGGAAATGTGATACAATCGGAAGCGGTTGCCCGTTGCGGGCAGATTTTGATCGAAAGGAGAAGACCGTGTACGAATTGTTAAACGCCATCCGTGGCCCCGAAGACGTAAAAAAACTCAGCGAAAAAGAATTGCCCGCGCTCGCGGCGGAGATCCGCGAAGCCCTGTTCAACAGACTGACGAAAATGGGCGGGCACTGCGGACCCAATTTCGGCATCGTCGAAACGGAGATCGCCATGCATTACGTCTTTTCGTCGCCGAAGGACAAGTTCGTGTTTGACGTTTCCCATCAGACTTACCCTCATAAAATGCTGACGGGGCGGAGCGCGGGATATACCGACGAGACCCGCTTCCGCGAGGATTCGGGATATACCAATCCCGAGGAGAGCGAGCACGATCTCTTTACGGTCGGACACACGTCCACCTCGGTTTCCCTGGCGACCGGACTCGCGAAGGCGCGCGATCTGCTCGGCGGCAAGGAAAACGTGATCGCCCTGATCGGAGACGGGTCTCTTTCGGGAGGGGAAGCCCTCGAAGGACTGAGCGTGGCGGGATCCGAACTTCGTTCCAACCTCATCGTCGTCGTCAACGACAATCAGCAATCCATCTCCGAAACGCACGGAGGAATTTACGAAAACCTTCGGAAACTGCGGGAAACGGGCGGGCAGTGTCCCGAAAACTTTTTCCGCGCCTGGGGGCTCGACTATATCTACGAAAACAACGGGAACGATATACCGTCTCTGATCCGGCTTTTCCGCAAGGTGAAGGATATCGACCACCCCGTCGTCGTCCATATCAACACCGTAAAGGGCAAGGGGTTCCGCCTTGTCGAGGAGAACAGGGAGTTC
>CAMAJQ010000007.1 GCA_945835865.1 uncultured Clostridia bacterium | reverse complement strand
TCTCGCAATCTTGCTCGTTATCGTACTCGGCGTCTTTGCGGTGTCCTGTTCGAAGGGAGGAGAAACCACCAACCCCGCAGAAGACGCGTCCGACGTCGAACTCGAAATCGACAAAAACGCCACCGCAACGATCAGCATCGGCATTCCCGGCGGAAACTCCAACGAAGAGACGATGATCCAATGCCTCATCGACGACTTCAAGACGGAATACCCCAACGTTTCGGTCAAGATGAAATACATTTCCATCAACTCCGGGACGTACGGCAACAACATTCAGCGTATGGCGACGGCGGGAACGCTGCCCGACATCATCTGGACCAACTCGCCCGATATCTACGAGGCTTACGGCTACATGCAGAGTCTTGACGCCTTCATCGAGAAGACGGATAAAGCCGGTCTGTTCGGTGCGGAGGGATTCGACGGGACTTTCTATACGGAATACTTCGACATGGGAAAAGTGCAGGGTACCCGTTACGTCGTTCCCCGCTCCTGCGACTGCGTCGTCACTTTTTACAGAAAAGATATGTTCGAAGCCGCCGGCGTGGACATGACGAAAGTCGTGAACGGCTGGACGTGGGACGACCTTCTCGACGCCTGCGCCAAACTCAGAGTCTGGCTGGATAACAACGGAATGCAGGGCGTTTACTGTCTCGATCCCAACCTGACTTCCTGGCTCTCCGTCTGCGTGCCCCTGCTCAATTCTTACGGTTCGGAAGTCATCACGACGGACGGGCGGAACGTCATCGACGACGCCGGCACGGAAAAGGCACTCGCCCTCGTCCGCGAAATGGTGGAGAAGAGATACATCGCCGATTCTCAGGTCACCGTGAGCCAGGGCTTCGAACAGGGCGCCAGCCCCATGTATTTCCAGTCCTGCTCCATTTCTTCCCTGCAGAGCAAAAACGTTCTGAAAGATAAGATCGATCTCGTCACCTTCCCGCTGGTCGGCGAGGAAAAAGAAGACGGCACGACGGATTACTCCAACGCGAAGATCGGCGCGGGTATCGCCGGCTACTGCATCACCAAGACCTCGCAGAATAAGGATATCTCCTGGGCGTTCCTCCGCCACCTTCTCAGCAAAGAAGGGCAGCAGAACATGGCTCTCAACGGGCTCAACCTCGCTTCCATCCGCAAGGATCTTTCCGATCCCGCCGTTGCGAACTGGGGCAAGGGCTACGAGAATTTCAACCTCGAGGCGTACACCTGGGGTTCGCAGTACAAGACCTCTCCCTCTTTCTTCGAGTACGCGCCCATCAAGGCGAAGACGGCGATCGATAAAGCGCTTACCGATCTCTTCGTCGACGGAACGAACATGAAGAAGACGACGCAGGAAGCCATCGCCTCCTGCAAGAAGGCGATCGACGACGCCATGGCAGACTGATTTCGTCGGTACACGGATTTTACGGAGGCTCTATGACGGAAATCACCGCTGCGGAAACCGCTTCGAAGAAGGGGACTCCGCGCAAGCGCAGATTCAGATCCTTTCTGCATAAAAACAAAGACTTTCTGAGGAAAAACTATACGGGGTGGCTGTTCAATCTCCCCCTCTCGATCGGGATCCTCGTCTTTACCCTGATCCCGATGGTGTTTTCCCTGATCATGTCTTTTTACAAATCCCCGCAGTGGGTGTTCTCGCCGTCCGACTGGATGGGGGAGTTCGTCGGGTTTCAGAATTATAAGAAGATCCTGACGAGCCCCCTTGCGGGATTTATCGCGAAAAACACCTTTCTGTACGTGACCATCAGCGTGCCGCTCGGGCTCGTCGCGTCCTATTTCCTCGCTCTTCTCGTCAACAACGAAAAGAGGAGGGGAACGAAATTGTTCCGTATTCTCTATTATCTTCCCTGCATGATCCCTGCGGCTGCAGGCGCGATCATCTGGAAAAAACTGACCGCGCTCAACGTGCAGCGGACGGACGGGACCTTTTTCAACGGGGTGTTCAACGAGATCCTTGCCTTTTTCGGGGGGACGCCCTTCCGTTGGCACGACGAGGAAGATTTCAGGGCGTTGCTCTCCATCATTTTCTACGGATTGTGGGGAACGGGCGGCGGAATGATCCTGTGGCTCTCGGCGTTCAAATCGATCGACAAACAGTTTTACGAGGCGGCGGATATCGAAGGTGCGTCCAAGATCCGCAAACTCGTATCCATCACGCTGCCGATGTCCACGCCGATGATCTTCTATAACCTCATCATGTCGGTGATCGGCACCATTCAGAGTACCGCGCCCCTGACTTACGGGCACGACGGAAGCGGAGGCGCTTCCGACGCGCTGAACATGCTCGGGCTGAGGATCTACTTTCTGTCCTTCGGCGGCGACGCGACGAATTACGGCAGAGCGACCGCTCTCGCCTGGATCACTCTTCTCATCGTCGGCGTGCTGACGGCGATCCTCTTCAAGACGAGCAAATGGGTTTATTACGGAGACGAGTCATGACGCAGACACAGGAAAACAGGGACGTCCGCGCCCTCATCGAAGGGCCGCGCATCAGAGCCCGCAGAAAAAAAATCGTTTCCGACGTATTCACGTACGTGCTGATGACGGCGCTCGCCGTCGTCCTTCTCGTGCCGTACGTCTACCTTCTCAACAGAAGTCTCATGACGGCGGAAAACGCCAAGTACAGTTATAACTTCTTTACGAGAGACTGGATGTTTTCCAACTTCGCCACCCTCTTCTACGATAAGACGGCGGTGGGAAACAACGCCAACCCGAGGGCGTATCTCGACGGGTTGAAGTTCACCGCGATCATCATCGGGTTCAATCTCGTCGCCGTACCGGCGTCCTCTTCGATCATCGCCTATTCCTTTGCGAAACTGAAGTGGGCGGGCAGGAACGTCATGTTCTTTCTCATGCTCGGCACGATGATGCTGCCGGCGGCGGTCACCCAACTCCCTCTCTACGTCATGTATTCCAAAAACGGAATGTTCGGCACGGGCGGGTTCGGCTGGCTGGATACCATCTATCCCTTCACCATTCCCAACCTCTTCGGCGGCGGCGCGGTGTACATCTTCCTGATACGGCAGTTCATGCTCGGCATTCCGAACGAGTTCGACAACGCCGCGAAGATCGACGGGGCGAATACCTTTCAGCGGTATCTGTACATTACCATGCCGCTGTGCAAACCCGTGATCATTTACGTCATGCTTCAGGTGTTCATCAGTTACTGGGGAGATTATTACGGACCGATGGTCTATTGCGACGGCGGGCAGATCAGAACGCTCGCACAGATCGTCTATTATTCGACCAACTCGACGGATAAAGTCGGAACCATCAAGGACAATATCGTCATGGCGGGCGCCGTGTTCATGTCCGTCATACCGACCGTTCTGTTCGCCTTCTTCCAGAAGCAACTGATCGACGGCGTGAATATGTCCGGACTGAAGGGCTGACCTTCCGATCATAAGGAGAGAAAATCATGAAGAAAGCGGCGTGCGGAATTTTAGCCTTTCTGTTTGCGCTGACGGCTGCGGGGTGCGGAAAAGGGGAGAGCGTCTCCCCGACGCCGACCGAAAAGAAGACGTACGACCTGCGGCTCATCGACGATTACGCCTATACCGAGGCGTCGCTGACCGCCGTGGACAAAACGGGCAGGATCGCCCCCGCGGGGGACGAGCGGAACGGCAACGACGTCGGGATCTTCTACCATACCTGGCACGGCAATCACGAGACCGCGGGCGAGGTGCTCAACATCACGGATATCATGGCGGAAAACCCCGATTATCTCACGAGCGCCTACCTCTCTCTCAACAAGGGCAAATTCCATTACTGGGACGAGCCGCTTTACGGGTATTACTGCTCGGACGATCCTTGGGTCGTCACCCGGCATATCGAACTGATGGTCGCCATGGGCGTGGATTTTCTCGTCTACGATTATACCAACAACGTCTGCTACGACAAGGAAGCCGATCTCATTTTCGAGACGCTGGAAAAATTCCGCAGACAGGGCTTCCGCGTCCCGCAGGTGACCATGTATACCAACTCGGGTTCCGCCCGCTGCGTGCTCTATCTTTACAACCGCTATTTTGCGGAATCCTCTCCGCTGTACGGGAAGTACGACCATCTGTGGTATTCCCCGAACGGCAAGCCGATGATCATCGGCGTGAGCGGCATGAGCGCGCCCGCAGGGCAGCAGGAACTGTACGATTATCTCTGCGAGGATTTCTTCGATTTCCGGGAATCCCAGTGGCCGGACACGACGACCGTGACCGATACCGAAAGGGGTTTTCCCTGGATGAGCTGGATTTACCCGCAGGAAAACTATAACGGGTATATGAGCGTTTCTCTCTCCCAGCATCCCATGGCGAAGATGAGCCTCGGCGCCCGTACCAACTACGGCAGGGGCTACGATTTCGCCCTGGCGGAAAACGTCACGGAAAACGCGGAACTCGGCACAAACTACGCGGCGCAGTGGGAAACGGTGTTCCGCAATAACGCCGATCCCTCGAAGCAGGCGGTGAACACCGTGATGATCACCGGATTCAACGAGTGGATGGCGCAGAAGCTCAACGACGGCGAAAATTCCTTCTTCGTCGACCTCTTCTCGATGGAATATTCGAGAGACGTGGAGATGATGAAGGGGGGCTACGAGGACAATTACGTCATTCAGACCCTCGCAAACACCCGTTCGTTCCGCTATTCCGCGCAGAAGAGTTATCTGTGGGAGAAACACACCGTCGACATCGACGACGAGAGCCTTGCGGGCTGGAACGCCGTCGCCCATTCCTATATGGACTTTTCGGGTGACGCGATGGAGAGAAATTACCGCGACTGTTTCCGCACGACGACCTACGTCGACACGTCCGACCGGAACGATATCGAAAAGGTCACCGTCACGCACGACGACGACAATCTCTACGTCATGGTGAAGACGGCGGAAGCCGTCACCGCGTATAACGGCAGCGACGAAAACTGGATGACCCTTCTGCTGGGCGTCGGAAACGGCTTGGAAAACTCTTTCGGCGGATTTCATTTCATCGTCAACCGCAGTCCCCGGAGCGACGGAAAGACTTCGGTGGAGAGAAGCCGGGGCGGCTACGATTGGGAAAGCGTCGGAAACGCCGATTACCGCGTTTACGGCGACCGCATCCTCTATCGGATCCCGCTTTCCCTTCTCGGTCTCGACGGAGACGCCTGTTCCCTGCGGATCAAGGCGTCCGACAACGTGACGAAATTCGACGATATCATGGACTATTACGTATCGGGAGACAGCGCGCCCATCGGCAGGTTCGCTTATTCTTACGGATACTGAACGGATTTTACGGATTATCAATCAGACCTTCGCGCCCCGGACGGGGAAGCGAAAAGGGGGTAAACATGAAACGGAAGATTGCAGCCGCCCTCGCGGCGGTCTTATGCCTTTCCTTCTGCTCGTGCAGCGGCGGAGGAGACCAATCGTCGCAAAGCGGCGGGTCTTCGGGAACGGTCGACAGAGTTGCCGACGCGAGAAATCTCAGCGCGGGCGAATACACCGTGCTCAATACGGTGGGAACGGACGCCCTCGGCAGGTATTTCGGCGAGGCGGCGGGCAAAAAGAGCGGCACCCGCTACGTGGGGATCTGGTATTCCCTGTGGCTCGGTCAGCACACCTATATGCAGAGCGCGATTTACGATAACACCAAACTCCTTTCCACCGAGGAAGGAACCGCCGCGCTGAACAGCACGGAAGACAGCGATCTTTCCCGCATGGGCGAGTTCCATTTCTGCGCCGAACCGCTGTACGGCTATTATTCCATGCTCGACCCGTGGGTAGTCACCCGTCACGTCGAACTTCTCACCATGGCGGGCATCGACTATCTCTGCTTCGACACGACCAACGGCGCGGCGTATATCGACGTGGCGAAACTCGTCATCGAAACGCTCGTCCGCTATCAGGAGCAGGGTTTCCCCGTTCCCAAGGTCATGTTTTACACCAATTCCCTCAGCGGGACGACGGCGAATACCATTTACAGCACTTTCTATCAGACGGAAAAATACGATTCCGTCTGGTTTATGCCCAACGGCAAGCCCCTCATCGCGGGCGTGACGGAAGATAACAACAAGGCGAGCAACATGGAGATCGAGGTCCCCGGTTTCAGCGACTATATCGACGTGGAAAAACTGTCGCCGAGAATGGAGATCGTCGAATCGCAATGGCCGCAGGGGTGGATCGAGCACGACAACGCCATTCCCTGGATGAGCTGGAAATACCCGCAGAGCATTCACCCCAACTACAAGGCGATCAGCGTTTCCGTCGCCCAGCACGGACCGACGGTCAATTTCAGCGACTGTTCGCCCGAGAGCAACCGCGGTTACAATTATATCACCGGAGAGATCGAAGACTACCGCGCGGGCAGAAACTTCGAGAACGAATGGAAATCCGTTTTCGATTACGAGGCGCAGGGCAAGGCGGTGGAGCAGGTCATGCTGACCGGCTGGAACGAATGGATGGCGGTCAAGTCCTGGAACGGGACCAAGGGCACCTTCTGCGACGTCTACACCGAAGAATACGGCAGGGATATCGAGATGAGCGCGGGCGAAACGGGAGACAATTTCTACCTGCAGATGATCCGCAACGTGCGGAACTATAAATTCACCGAAGGGGTGCATTACCGCTATCAGAAGATGACCATCGACTCCTCCTCGGCGGACACTCTCTTCCAGTGGGAGGGCGTGCAGGCGCATTATATCGACTTTTCGGGCGACGCCATCGTCCGCGATTTCACCGACGCCGTCGGCAAGGGCAGGTATTACGACGATTCCGCCCGCAACGATATCACCGACGTCAAGGTCGTCCACAACGATAAAACGATATGGTTTTATATCCGCACGGCGGAGGATATCACGCCGTACGACGGGACGGACAGGGGATGGATGAATATCCTCATCGACGTGGACGGAAAGCAGACGGGCTTCGAGGGGTACGACTTCGCCGTCAACCGCGCGCCCGGGCAGAACGGAAAGACTTCGGTCGAAAAATCCCTTTCCGGATACGCCTGGCAGAACGCGGGGGAGGCGGATTATAAAGTGTTCGGCAACGTCATGGTCGTCGGAATTCCCCTTTCTCTGCTCGGACTGACGGGGGATTCCTGCAACGTCCGTTTCAAGGTGTGCGACAACGTGCAGAACCCTGAAAATATCATGAGTTATTATATTTCGGGCGACAGCGCGCCCATCGGAAGACTGAGTTATTCCTACGGGTACTGAACATGAAAAAGAGAATTACGGCAATGATTATGAGCGCGATCACGGCAATTTCCCTCGCCGGTTGCGGCGGAGCGCCTTCGGGCGAAAGCGGCGGCACTCCGGTCGTCCGCATCGAGGACAAACGGGACCTGACTCCCGCCGAATACACGAGGATGAACCTCGTCGGGACGGACGCCCTCGGGCGGGAGATCGTCGAGAAATCCTCGGATACGGGCACGACGAGATACGTCGGCATCTTCTATTCCCTCTGGCTCGGACAGCACAAGGACGGTCAGACGGATATTTACGACATCACGAAGATCCTTCAGACGGAAGGGGGCGAAATGCGCCTGCGCGATACCTCCGTCGATTACGACGACACCCGCGTCAACGAATTCCACTTCTTTGCCGAGCCCCTCTACGGGTATTACAGCATGGAAGACCCGTGGGTCCTCGTGCGGCATATGGAACTTCTCACCCTCGCGGGGATCGATTACCTCTGCTGCGACATGACGAACACCGTCATCTATCCGCAGGTCGGGCACAAACTGATCCGGGTCCTGCTCGCTTTTCAGGAACAGGGTTTCGATCCTCCGAAACTGATGTTTTACACCAATTCGGCTTCGGGCAGCACGGTCAATAAGATTTACAACGAGTATTATAAAGACCATCCGGAATACGATTCCGTCTGGTTCAAACCGAACGGCAAACCCGCGATCGTCGGGGTCACTTCGCAAAACGGCGGGGCATCCGAGGAGTTCGGCAAAGCCAACCTGATTTCCGCCGAAATGGAAGAGTATTTCGACGTGTTCGAATCGCAGTGGCCCACTTCCATGATGACGGGAGCCATCGAGCACGAGAACGCCCTTCCCTGGATGAGTTGGTATTATCCTCAGCATATTCATCCGCAGTCCAAAGCCATCAACGTCTCCATTGCGCAGCACAGCCCCTCGAAGATCAGTTACAGCGCAAAAGATCCCCGCAGCAGCCGCGCTTACGATCACGTGAACGACTGGCTGGACGACGATTTTACCGCCGGCGCGAATTTCGAGACCGAATGGAAAACGGTGTTCGATTCTCTCGGACGGGGGGAGATCATCGAAAACGTCCTCGTCACGGGGTGGAACGAATGGATGGCGATCAAGACCCCTTACAACGGCGAAGTGAGTTACTGCGACGGCTGGAACGACGAATATTCCCGCGACGCGGAGATGATGAAAGGCTCCTGCGGGGACAATTTCTATCTCCAGCTCGTGCGCAATCTCAGGGAGTATAAATACGTCAAAGGGCTTCATTATAAATATCAGACGGCGACCGTCGATATTCACGATCCGTCTCAGCTCTTCTTCTGGGAGGGGGTGAAAGCCCATTACGTGGATTTCCGCGGAGACGCGATCTCCCGCAATTTCGAAGACGCGGTGGGCAAGGGCAGATATACCGACTTTTCCAACCGCAACGATATCACCGACGTGAAAGTCGTACACGACGCTTCCAACCTCTATCTGTACGTAAAGACGGCGGAAGACGTCACCGCGCACGGGGAAGGGGACGAAAAATGGATGAACGTCCTCATCGGCGCGGGCGAGGCGGAAAATAGTTTCAACGGTTTTAACTTCCTCGTCAACCGCAGACCGGGCAAAGACGGAAAGACTTCCGTCGAAGAGTGTCTCGGCGGCGGATACCGCTGGAAGGACGCGGGCGAGGCGGAATACGCCGTCTACGGCGACGTGATCCTCTATCAGATTCCTCTCTCCCTTCTCGGACTGACCAAGGATAACTGCTATATCCGTCTGAAGGTCTGCGACAACGTGACCAATCCGGACGATATCATGGAATATTATATTTCGGGGGACTGCGCCCCGATCGGGAGGTTCGCTTACAGTTATGGGTATTAAGAAAACGGTTTGCGCCGCGCTTGCGGCGTCCCTTGCGATCGCCGCCGCAGGATGCGGCGAAGGGGGAGAGGTCTCCTCTTCCGTCACGGAAAACAAGGACAGGGTTTTCCACAATTATCCCGTCTATAACGGGGTGGATTTTCCCCTCGAACTCTGGCAGAAACCGGAGTACGAATACTGTCCCGAATACGATTGTTCGGGGGGCGGCTACGATATCAAGGGTGTTTGGCTCCGCAACGATTACGACGGGCAGGAGAGTTACGCCTTCGCCTATCTCGGCACGCCCGAGGGGGTGACGGACGCGAAAAAGGCTCCCGCCGTTCTCCTCGTGCACGGAGGGGGCGGAACGGCGTACCGCGAATGGGTGCGCGCCTGGAACGACCGCGGCTACGTTGCCCTTGCGATCGACACCGAGGGGCATATTCCCCTCCCGACGGGGACCGTCAACGACGGACCTGCCGAACTGTACGAGAAGTCGGAATACGTGACGCCGCACAACCAGAACTACGCCGACGCCGACAAACTTCCCGTCGAGCAGACCTGGATGTATTACGCCGTCACCACGGCGATCACGGGGAATTCCTTCCTGCATTCCCTCTCTTTCGTCGATAAGCAGGCGATCGGCATCTGCGGCATCAGCTGGGGCGGCGTGATCACTTCGATCGTGACCGGTTACGACGACCGTTTCGCCTTCTCCATTCCCATTTACTGCACCCTCAACAACGCGGGGACGGCGTGTAACATGGGAAGTTATCTCAACAATCACCCGAACGCCCTCGTCTGGGACGACGACCTCGGTCTGAGCGCGGTGGAAACGCCCATTCTCTTCCTCGCGGGCATCGACGACGTCAATCAGACCGCCGACACCGTCACCAAGACGGCGGAACGGTGCAAAAACGCCCGCATTTCCCTCGTCAAGGGATTCCTTCATTCGCACGGGCACGCCATCGCGCAGAACGAACCCTTCGCCTTTGCCGACGAGATCGTCTTCGGCAAGAAGACCATGCCCGTCTTTACGGATACCCTTGAGGACGGCGAGACGGCGGGCGAACTGACCTTTACCCTGCCGCAGGGCGTCGCCGTCGAAAAGGCGTATCTCATCTACACCCCCGACGTCGTGAGCCAGGGCTCCGCCGACTGGGATTTCGTGCGGCTGACCGTCGGGGACGGCAAAGTGCGTTACGACCTCGCCGAAGCGGGAGAGGGGACGAAGGAATTCTACGTCTATCTCGTCGCCGATAACGGCATGATCGTCTCTACCCGCATCGCCAAGGCGTAAGGGTAGGGCAAATCAGAGTTTCAGCGGCAGGGAAGGGATGCTTTCCCCGCTGCCAGAACGATATAAAAAATTAGTATCCGACCCGCCCGAAGAAGGAGCGGCGCGGGTACGAGGAGGAAATCATGAAAAGAAAACTTTTTGCAGTTCTTCTTGCAGTCGTCGCGACTCTCTCGCTGACGGTGTTCGGCGTGACGGCGCTTGCCGAAACGCCCACTCCGAAGAACGAGATCACGGCGGTCGACTACGAGAATCTCGCGGGCGGCTATGGCATGGGTCTTGCCGTCAAGGGCTTCACCGTTGCAGGCGACTATTGGAAGGATTTCGGGATGAGCGGTTACGTCGTCCTGAAGAAGGCGGACGGGACCGTCGTCTCCGCCACCGTCGAAAGCTGCGGAACGCAGGTCGCCGTTGCGAGAGGACAGGGCTATACGCCTGCCGTCGGCGATACGATCACCTTCAAGGCGGGCTTCACTTACGGCGCGTGCTATCTCGATTCCGACGTGACCTGGACGTATAACGGAGCGGCTTTCTCCGCTTCTCCCATCACCCTGATCCACGTCTCGGCGGTCAATATGGATCCGAACTGGAAGGCGGTCGGCATCCAGATCGCCGATTCCACCAATACGGGGAATATGATAGACGTCAGCGGAGCCGCTTCCTATATCGTGATCAAGGACGCTGAAGGAAACGTTTTCACGCCGCAAACCT
>CAMAJQ010000006.1 GCA_945835865.1 uncultured Clostridia bacterium | reverse complement strand
AGAAAAACTGACCAAGCGAGGCTTAGTCAGTCTTTCCGATTACTACCAAAAGGTACGGATATTGAATTCCGGATTGAACCGCGCCGTATGCCGGACGGCGCGTACGGTGGTGTGAGAGATGGATTTTTCGCTTGATCGGTTCGTTCGGAAATTCAGTTTTTTCCCTTTGCGGATTTATCCGGTTCGTCCGATTCTCCGTATTCGATCGAACGGTTCGCGTCCATCAGTTCCTTGGAAAAATCGTCGAAATATTTCGGATCGACGACGACCGAATAGGTCGATTGATCTTTGAAGATGATCTGCAGTTTGTCCGTGCGGACGTTGCGGACGATCTTATCGACGTCGCGTACGGGGAATACATCCTTGGTCAACCCGAAGCGGACGGTCAGTTTCTGCTTGTCGACCCGGTAATAGGAGCGGAGAATGACCGAGGTGATGAAGACGGCGAACAGCGGAGACAGCGCGAGGCACAGGATCATGGCGGCGGTGTTCATCGGGTTGAGTTGGATGTCGGTTCCGAAAGAACCGACCAACCTGACGAGATTCCATACGAAGCACGCGACGCAGAGGATATAGCCGAGGACGAAAAGGACCCACAGGATCGGGGTAAATTTATATTTGTATTTCATGCGTTCTCCTTTCGGTTCCGTTTTCCGCGGAAAGCGGGAAGAAAATCGGCTTTCGGAAACTGATATGCACCTCCAAAAGCGTCTGACTTTCGGGTACACTTCAAATCCGGAAGCGGTTTTCTTTTATTATACACGATTTGCTCTGCTTTTTCAATCGTTTTTCCGCGAAAAAAGGAAAGTGAAAAAGAAAAGGGTGTGAAGAAAGGGGAAAGAAAGGGAATCCTTGCAGAAAGATTTGCAAATTGCGCGCGGGTATGGTAAAATGGATAGGATATCAGAATCGGGCGGAACCCTTCCGCCGGGGAGACGGCATGAGCATACTCGAAATCAAAGGGTTATCCCATCGTTACGACGACAGAGACCTGTTCGTCCGTTCCGACCTCACGGTCAACAACGGAGAGCATATCGGCGTTGTCGGACTGAACGGGGCGGGAAAGTCCACCTTCATCAATATCGTCGCGGGAAAACTCGTACAGGACGAAGGGGAGATCAGAAGGCAAAACAATCTGCGCGTCGGTTATCTCGATCAGCACGCGACGCTCGACAAGTCGCTCACCGTGATGGAATATCTTCGCGAGGCGTTTTCCTATCTCGACGAGATCAACGCCCGGCTCGAAGGAATGTACGCCGAGATGGCGGAAGCGGAGGGGGAAAAACTCGATCGGCTCATCGGGAAATCTTCACGGCTGCAGGAGATCCTGAACGACGCGGATTTTTACGACCTCGAGGCGCAGATCAAAAAGGTCGCGAACGGACTCGGCGTCAATAAGTTCGGCTATGACACCGTTATCGGGACGCTTTCGGGTGGGGAGCGCGCCAAACTCATGCTCTCTAAACTCCTGCTTTCGGGACAGGATCTCATGCTTCTGGACGAGCCGACCAACTTCCTCGACGTCGATCACGTCGATTGGCTGATCCGCTATCTGAATTCTTATAAAAAGACCTTCCTCGTCATTTCGCACGATACCCTCTTTCTCAATCAGGTGGCGAAGATCATCGTCAGTATCGATAACGGATCCATCCGCAAGTTCAGCGGGAATTACGACGCCTATCTCGTTCAGAGAGAGATCCTGAACAAACAATACGAGGACGATTATAACCGTCAGCAGGCGGAAATCAAAAAACTGCAGGATTATATCGATCGCAATAAGGCGCGCGCCGCGACGGCGGGCATGGCGAATTCCCGCAAGAAGATGCTCGACCGCATCGAGGTGATGGCAAAACCGACCGTCGAACACGAATGTTCGTTTTCGTTTCCCTGCCTCGAACTGAACAGCAAGGATATGCTCGTCGTTAAGGGGCTGCGGGTCGGGTACGACAGGCAGCTTATTCCCGACGTTTCCTTTCATATGGCGTCGACGACGAAACTATGGGTGCGGGGCACGAACGGCGTCGGCAAGACGACGCTGATCAGAACGCTGCTCCGACAGATCCCCTCGCTCGGTGGAAGTTTTCAGTTTCACGTTGCGGCAAAAATCGGGTATATCGAGCAGGACCTTGCTTTCGACAACAGAAATCTGACCCCTTATCAGTGCTATCTCGACCGCTTTCCCCGTTCCTCGCAGAAGGAGGTCCGCGCCGCCCTTGCCAAGGCGGGGCTGATCGGAGAACTCGCGGTCAAGCCCATCTGCAATCTTTCGGGCGGGGAGATGATGAGGCTGAAACTCGCGATTCTCGCCAATACGCCGTCGAACGTACTCATTCTCGACGAGCCGACCAACCATCTTGACGTCAAGGCGAAAAAAGCCCTCCGCGAGGCGATCGCCTCTTACGGCGGCGCGGTCATTCTCGTTACGCACGAGCCCGATTTCGCCGAAGGGCTTTGCGATACGACGTTCGACGCCAGGAGCAAATGAAAAAAAGCAGGATTTCTTATTATACCTATAACTTCATTTATAACTTCGTAAACGCAATTTTTTAATATGAGAAAATCGACGGAAATCGATCTCTGTACGGGGTCGATCGTAAAAAAACTGATTCTATACGCCTTGCCGCTGTTGTTTTCCAACGTGCTTCAGCTGCTTTTCAACGCGGCGGATATCGCCGTGCTCGGGCAGTTCGTCGGCGATCACGCGGTGGCGGCGGTCGGCGCGACCGCCGCGCTGATCAACCTCATCGTCGGACTGTTCGTCGGACTATCCGTCGGGGCAAACGTGCTCGTGGCGCGCTTTGCGGGGGCGAACGATAGGGAAAGGGCGCACAGGACGGTCGGGACTTCGGTGATCGTCAGCCTGATCACGGGGGTCTTTCTCGCCGCGGTCGGGTTTTTCGCTGCGGAAGTTTTCCTCCGCTGGATGAATTGCCCGGAAAACATTCTCGGCATGGCTGCCAAATATCTACGCATTTATTTCCTCGGGATGCCGATCATGATGCTGTATAATTTCAGCGCCTCGATTCTCCGCGCCGCCGGCGATACCCTCCGACCTCTGTTCTATCTCGTGATCGGAGGTGTCTTCAACGTGGGGCTCAATCTCTTCTTCGTCCTGGTCATGAAAAAGGACGTCGAAGGAGTGGCGGTCGCCACCGTCGTTTCACAGGGCGTGTCCGCCGCGCTCTCTCTCGTCACGCTGGCAAAAGGGAAAGGTTTTTCTTCCCTGTCTCTTCCCTATCTGAAATTATATAAAAGAGAACTTGCGGACATGATGAAAATCGGCATTCCCGCAGGGTTGCAGGGATGCGTTTTTTCCGTCTCGAACGTGCTCATCCAGGCGAGTATCAACGGCTTCGGCGATCTCGCCGTGACGGGCAACACCGTGGCGGGTCAGTTCGACGGCTTTATCTATCAGGCGATGAACGCCATCGCGCTGTCCGCCCTTGCGTTCGTCAGCCAGAATCTCGGCGCGGGCAATCTCGAACGGGTCAGGAAATCGGTGAGAGCGTCTCTCGTCGTCGTGACGGTCGTCGGGCTTGCGGTCAGCGGGCTCGTCCTTCTCTTCCGCCGTCCCCTTTGCGGGATCATGACGGACAAGGAGGAAGTTCTTGCCTTTGCCATGCTCCGTCTCTATTACGTCGCCACCCCGTATTTTCTCTGCGGGATCATGGATGTGATGAGCAATTCCGTACGCGGGCTCGGCTATTCGACCCTCGCCATGACGATCAGCCTGCTCGGCAGTTGCGTTTTCCGTATCGTATGGCTGAAGACGGTCTATTGGCTCAACCCCGTTCTCGATATGGTTTACGCCGTTTATCCCGTGAGTTGGGCGCTCACCGCTCTCATCTTTATCGTCCTCTATTTCCCTCTTTTAAAGAGAACAAAGAGAGGACTTTCGGCAAAGTCCTCCGTTTCGGGACAAGTTGCGGAAAAAGCGGAAATCGCAGGTTAATCGACTTTATCGAGTACTTTTCTATCCGATTGCAAGAACGATCCCCGACCTCTGTACGACCGGTCGGGGATCGTTCTTCACATAAGCGGGATCAGCGGTTGCCTCCGCCGACTTTGATCATCGCCATCAGAATGATCCCGAAATTCGCGCCCACAACGGCTCCCGCGATAAAACCCAGCCAGAACATACGTCGCCCTCCTTTTTCAGCATATTCCGTTTATCGACGGAAAGTGTCCGTTTTATACCTCTTGCGGAAAAAGAAAACGCAGCCGGGGAAGGGCTGCGTCGGACCGGTACCGCGTTCGGGACCGTTTTCCGAATCATTTATTTTTTTGCCGTGAGGAGAGAGAGGACCGCCATTTCCACAAAGGGAAGAACGTGCGCTTCTTTCAAGCCGACGAAGGCGGGGGAGTTTACGACGTCTTCCCGGAGTACGCCGTCGGGAGAAAGGGGAAGGACGTGCAGGACGATCGCCGAAGCGGCGAGAAGGGAAAGGGTTTCCGCCGAAAGAGAAAATCCGGGAGGAAGAAGGTCGTCCGAAACGTAGAGGACGTCTGCGTTTTTGCATCCGTCGGACAGATCGTGACAGACGTTTACGTTACCATACTGCCGGCAATAGGCGAGGCTTTCTTCGGACGGGGCGAGGGGTTCGGGACAGACGACGGTCACGTTGAGTCCGCAGGCGCAGAAGGGATTGGTAAAATTTTCGACGAAGGACGAGGGGTTTCCGATCATGGCGACTTTCAGTCCCGAGAGCCTGCCTTTTTCCTCCCATATCGTATAGAGGGCGGCGAGCGCTTCACAGGGACCGCTCCTGACGTTGGCGTTGACGACGGGGACGTCCAGTCCGCGTTCCATCGTTTCGGCGTCCGTTTTTTCCGCGGTCTGCACGACGATCGCGTTGAGCCCGTACCCCGCGATCGCCGACATGGAAAGTTTATCGTTGACCATCGTTTCGAGTTCGGTGCCGTGAAGAGAACAGACGATGGCGGAACCGGATAGTTTTGCAACGGCGGTCTCGAAGGCGATCCTCGAGCGGGTGAAGCCGCGCTTGGTGATCAGACAGACGTACTTGCCCCTGAGATCGGCAAGTTTTTCGCCGACGGCGAGTTTCCTTTCGATCTCCTTCGTCTTGCAAAGAATTTCGTAAATATCTTCCTCTTTATAATTAGAAAGAGAAATCAGGTGCTTTTTATCGAGTTGTCCCGTGGGGGAAAAGCGGTTGAGATCCATAGAGTGCTCCTTCAGGGGAAAAGTGCGTCCGGAAACGCCCGTCTTTTTTTACGTCCATTATATCACGAAAAAACCGAAAGTGCAATGCTTTTGGGCAAAATGTACAAATTTAATTGCGGTCCGTTTCTTTTTTTGTGATAAATGCTATTGAAAAAAACGGGAAAATGTTATATAATATTAGCATAAGATCGAAAAAGGCGCCCCATTGCGCCCGTAAGATTGAGGAGGAAAATAAATGGCAAGCTTATTGCTCAAAGACATCTACAAGGTATATCCGTCGGGCGTCGTCGCCGTCACGGACTTTACGCTTGACATCGAGGACAAGGAATTCATCGTTTTCGTCGGTCCTTCCGGCTGCGGAAAGTCGACCACGTTGCGTATGATCGCCGGTCTCGAAGAGATTTCCGACGGCGAACTTTACATCGACGGGAAGTTGATGAACAACGTTCAGCCCAAGGACAGAGATATCGCGATGGTCTTCCAGAACTACGCGCTGTATCCGCACATGACCGTTTACGACAACATGGCGTTCGGTCTCAAACTCAGAAAAGTTCCCAAGGCGGAAATCGACGAAAAGGTAAAAGAAGCGGCGAGAATCCTCGGTCTTGAAACTTACCTTCAGAGAAAGCCGAAGGCTCTTTCCGGCGGTCAGAGACAGAGAGTTGCGCTCGGAAGAGCGATCGTCCGTGAACCGAAAGTCTTCCTTCTCGACGAACCTCTTTCCAACCTCGACGCGAAACTCCGCGCTCAGATGAGAACGGAGATCACCAAACTTCACCACAGACTTGCCACTACTTTCATCTACGTCACGCACGACCAGATCGAAGCTATGACGATGGGTACGAGAATCGTCGTCATGAAAGACGGCTTCATTCAGCAGGTCGACGCGCCGCAGAAACTTTACGATTATCCCGCCAACCTCTTCGTTGCGGGCTTCATCGGCACGCCGCAGATGAACTTCTTCGACGCTACGCTGACCTCCGACGCTTCGGGTAAGGTTTTCGTGGAATTTGAAGGGAAGAAAGTCGCGCTGCCCAAGGCGAAATCGGATAAGATCATCAACGCGAAGGATTACGTCAACACGGGAAAACCCGTCGTATTCGGCGTCAGACCCGAAGACCTTCACGATGAAGAGAGTTTCATCAACAATTCGAGAGAGACGGTCATCGACGTCAAGGTCGACGTCGTCGAAAAACTCGGTTCCGAAACGTTGCTCTACTGCGTCTTCCAGGACGAAGAAGAGACTGCTGCGGTTTCCAACCTCGTCGACGCTACCAAGCAGATGGTCGCGAAAGTCGATTCCCGTTCCGTCACCGAGAGAGACCAGACGGTCGAACTTGCGATCGACATCATGCACAGCCACCTCTTCGACAAAGAGACCGAACTCACCATTCTCGAGGGCGAAGGCACGAAGGCTTACGTCCCCGTGAAGGAACTCGAGAGAAGAGCCGCTGCGGAAAAGGAAGCGTTGGAACATCCCGAACTCGCTGCGAAAAAGGCGAAGAAAGAAAAGAAAAAGGCTTCTAAACAGTAATCATTTAAACGAAAGAAAGGCGTTGCGCAGTTGCAACGCCTTTTCAAACCTTAAACGTCGGATTTCCGAAATCCGGAGACAGTGTAAATTCGCTTGATTTTTTTCGGGAAATGTAATACAATAAATAGGAAAAGACCGAAGGGCGAGAACCGCGCGACCCGTCGGGAAAGAGGAAATAAATCATGAAGATAACCGTTTCGCTTGACAGCGCTTGCGACCTGACCGCGGAACTGATCGAAAAATACCGTTTTTCCATCATTCCGTTCGGCGTGAATATGGGCGACCGATTCTTCCACGACGGGGAAGTACCCGTTACGGAGATTTTCGAGTACGCAGACAACAACAAAACCCTTCCCAAAACCAACGCCATCAACGAAGAGGAGTTTTCCGAATATTTCAAAGGGCTTCTCAAGACGAGCGACGCCGTGATCCATTTCGATATCTCGGGTGATATGTCGAGCGCGTGTAACAACGCGATCAACGCGGCGAAAAAACTGAAAAACGTCTACGTGATCGACAGCCGCACCCTTTCTACGGGAATTGCCCTGGAGGCGATCTACGCCCGCAAGCTTGCGGACGAGGGGGTTGCTCCCGAGGAGATCGTGAAAAAGGTGGAGGCGAGGATCCCGTTCGTTCAGGTGAGTTTCGTCATCGAACGTCTCGACTATCTCTACAAAGGAGGAAGATGTTCTTCCCTCGCGTTGCTCGGCGCGAATCTGCTCAAGATCCGTCCTGAAATCGAAGTGAGAGAGGGCACGATGAGCAGTACCAATAAATTCCGCGGCAGGATGACGGACGTCGTGACCAAATACTGCCGTACCGTGTTGGAAAAGTACAATACGCCCGATAAATCGATCATCTTCATCACGCATAGCGAAGCCGAACCCGAAATGGTGGAGGCGGCGAAAGCGGTCGTGAGCGAATACGGGTTTGAAACCGTTTACGAGACGAAAGCAGGTTGTACCGTTTCCAGCCATTGCGGAAAGAATACCCTTGGGATCCTCTATTTCAACGACGGGGATAAATAAACTGCCCGAGGTATAATCCTCCTTGCAACGGACATAATAAAACCGTGCGGAAAACCCCTTTCCTGAAGGGGCGGTTTTCCGACAAGGAGGATTCTTTGAATGGAAAAAAATCAGGGCATCAGATGCGACGTGAATTCGTGCGAACACAACTGTAACGGAACGGCGTGCTGTCTCGGCACGGTCAAGATCACCTGCGATTGTACGGGTTGTACGTGCTGCGGCGATTTTAAAAACAAGAACAACGAAGAGCATTACTGACCACCCTCTTGCGTTCCGTGTTCGCACCGTTGAGTCGGGGTTATCTCGCCTCTGCTAACGTGAATCGGGAAAAGGGAAAATTTCCCCGCGGGTTTCGTCGCGTTTCGGACGCGCGGATCCCGCGGGGTTTTTCGTCTCTCGGCAGAAGGGCGAACAATCGGTCGGGCGTTCCGTCGTCCGGCGAAGGAGGAGTTATGACCGAACGGGAAAAATTGCAGGAAAGCGCGGAGAGGGTGATCTCCTGGTTCCGTGCGAACGGGAAAAGCCTGCCCTGGCGGGAGGATCCGACTCCGTATTCCGTTTGGATTTCCGAAATCATGCTGCAGCAGACGAGGATCGAGGCGGTTATTCCGTATTTCCGTCGTTTTCTCCGCGAGTTGCCCGACGTGCAGTCTCTCGCCGCCGTCGACGAAGACCGACTCATGAAACTGTGGCAGGGGCTCGGCTATTACAGCCGCGCCCGCAATCTGAAAAAAGCAGCGGTACTTATCATGGAAAAGTTCGGCGGGATCCTGCCGTCCGAAGCGAAGGAACTCCGCGGACTTCCCGGCATCGGGGACTATACCGCCGGGGCGATCGCGTCTATCGCTTACGGAAAGGGGGAACCGGCGGTCGACGGCAACGTCATGCGGGTGTTTACCCGTCTGACGGCTTGCCCGGACGACGTCGCCCTGCCCGAGACGAAAAAGAAGATCACGGAAGCGTTGAAGGCGGTTTATCCGGTCGGCGAGGAGGCGTCTTTTTTGACGCAGGGCTGGATGGAAGTCGGGGAACTCGTCTGTCTGCCGAACGGTGCTCCGCTGTGCGAACGCTGTCCCCTTTCCGAACTTTGTTCCGCAAAAAAAGAAGGGTTAATCGACTTATACCCTGTGAAATCGCCCAAAAAAGAGCGCGTGGCGGAAGAGCGCACGGTCGTCGTGCTGCGGGAAGGGGATCGTTTCTCCGTAGAAAAACGGGGAGAAAAAGGACTTCTGGCGGGAATGTGGCAGTTTCCCAATGCGGAAGGACGGTTGGATGAAGAAGGGGTGCGGGCGTACGTTTCGTCCGTCGGCGCCATTCCTCTTTCCGTGAAACCTCTCGGCGAAAGCGTGCATATCTTTACGCACAGGGAATGGAGAATGACGGGGTATCTCGTCGACGTAGACGGCGTTCCCGATCCTTTCCGTCAGGCGACGAAGGAAGAACTCGCGCAGAAATACGCCGTTCCGTCCGCATTCCGGTATTACCGTGCCGCGATCATGCGGAAAGGTAAAACGGATGAAAAAGAATGAGAAAAACGTTGCCTTGACGGCATAGGGGAAAAACCGTGAACAGTTTTAAATTGCAGGCGGGCTGTCTGATCATCGTTTTGTTTATTGCCGTCGTCTACGCCGTTCAGCGCAGGCGTTACGACGAAGAACGGAAATTCAATTTTTTCGATCTGTTACTCGTGACGGGGACCGTCAGTCTCATTTTCGACGGACTGACGGCTTATACCGTGAACGTGCAGGATTTTCCGAAACCGCTCAATCTCGCTTTTCACGCCGTCTTTTTCCTTTCGCTCGACAGCGTGATGTTCGTTCTTTTTCTGTATATGCTCTCTACTACGGGCGGTCTGCCGAAGAGTCGTGTCGGGCTGATCGGCGCGTGCGCTCCCTACTTTATGAGCGTGATCGCCGCGCTTGCCTTCCTCGGAGATCTCCGGTTTGAAAAAGGGGAGACCACCGATTATTCCATGGGCGTTTCCGTTTACGTCTGTTTTGCCATGGTGGCGGTATATACCCTTCTTGCCGCCGCCGTCTTTCTGAAAAGATGGCGGATGGTGGAGGTTCGGAAACGGGTCAACGTTGCCATCTTTCTCTCGATCGTCCTCCTGTTCACCGCGTATCAGGCGTTCGTGCCCGAGTCGTTGATCACCTCAGTCTCGGTGACGGCGCTCATTCTCGGGGCATATCTCAACGAGGAAAATCCCGCGCTCAAAGAACTTGCTCACAACCATACCGAAATGGTCACCGGGTTCGCGACTCTGATCGAAAACCGCGACGAGAGCACGGGCGAACACGTCCGCCGCACGACTGCTTACGTCCGCCTGATCGTAGACGGACTGTTGGAGCAAGGATCGTACCGGAAGGTTCTCACCCGCGATTATACCGACAATCTCTTCAAAGCCGCCCCTCTGCACGACGTGGGCAAGATCGCCGTGCCCGACGCGGTGTTGCAGAAACCCGGCAGGCTGACCGACGAGGAATACGAGATCATCAAGACGCACACCGTTCACGGCGGGAGGATCATCCGCGAGACCTTCGGCAAAACGGGAAACGAGCCCTATTGCCGCGTCGCCGAGAGCGTGGCTCTCCGTCACCACGAAAAGTGGGGCGGAGGAGGGTATCCCGACGGGCTGAAAGGGACGGATATTCCCCTTTGCGCCCGCATAATGGCGGTCGCAGACGTGTTCGACGCCGTGTCCGAGAAGAGGTGCTATCGCGCCGCGCTGCCCTTGGAGGAGTGTTTTGCCATTATCGAACGGGGGAGAGGAAGCGATTTCGAGCCCGCCGTCGTCGACGCTTTTCTTCTGAAACGGACGGAAGTGGAGAAAATCCACGGAAAATTCGAAAACGTTTTTCCCGCCCCGAACGGATGAGCGCATACGGCTAAGGGTCGGTCGAAGTTTCTTTCATGCGTCGGGAAATCAGGCGGTCGGACCGATCTGAAAACAGGATCAACGTGTCGTCTCAGGAAAAGGCGGGACGGGCAAACGAATCGGAAAAGCCGGGCGGAATTCTTTCCGCCCGGCTTTCAGCATAGTATTTTCTTTAAGAGTTCCGGTCCGGGACTGTTTATTCGCCGTTTCCGCCCGTAGCCGGACCGCTATCGGTTTCCCTCTTTTTCGCTTCCCTTCGCAGGGAAAAGGAAGAGAGGTTGATTTGCGGGGCGATCTTGCGGAGTGGGGTTGCGTAAAACAAGACCGTTCCCAATACGGCGCCCGTGCCTGCCTGTAAAATCTCGAAGGGAAGTTTCAGCATGGAACTTTGCCACGTTCCGTAAGTATACGCTCTGCCGAAGGTGTATCCCGCAACCATCAGGACTGCGCCCGTAAGCACGCCTGCGATCGCCCGCCACGGTTTCGGCATTTCGCCGCGGTACCCGTTTGCAAGGAGGGAGACGGCGACCGCCTCGGCGCCGTGCGAGACGAGGGAGACGAACATGGCGGCAGGATAAAAGAAGAAATCGCCCAGAAACGCCCCCACGCCGCCGACGATGAATGCGGACA
>CAMAJQ010000005.1 GCA_945835865.1 uncultured Clostridia bacterium | reverse complement strand
GACTCCTTATCGAAGGACTCGATATCCTCCTTCTTTTCGCCCGTACCGACGAAGACGACGGGCACCTGAAGTTCATTGCAGAGAGAGACGACGAATCCCCCCTTTGCCGTACCGTCGAGTTTGGTGAGAATGATGCCGTCGATCCCGACCGCCTCGTTGAAAACCTCCACCTGAGACAAAGCGTTCTGCCCGGTGGTCGCGTCTAAGGCGATGAGTTTGTAAAAGTTCGCTTCGGGATATTCCCTCTCGACCACGCGGGACATCTTTTTCAATTCTTCCATGAGGTTGGACTTGGTGTGGAGTCTCCCCGCCGTATCGATGATGAGGATATCCGTCTTTTTGGCTTTCATGGAAGAAAGGGCGTCGAACACGACGGCGGACGGGTCGCTTCCCTCGCCGGAACGGACGATGCGGACTTTCGAGCGTTCCGCCCAGATCCCGAGCTGGTCGGCGGCGGCGGCGCGGAAGGTGTCTCCCGCGGCAATCGTGACCGTCTTACCGGACGAAGCGTAATAATTTGCAAGTTTGCCGATCGAGGTCGTCTTGCCGACGCCGTTGACGCCGATGACCATGATGACGGCGGGCGTTTCGATCTCAAGGTCGTCCGCCTGATCAAGACAATCCCGGATGGCGTTTTTCAGTTCGTCCAGAACGTAATCTTTATCCTTTGCCTTTTCCGAAATCATGCGGTCGCGCAGGTTTTCCACGATCTCCTCCGCCGTCGTGACGGAGATGTCGGAAGTGATGAGAATATCTTCCAGATCCTCGTAGAAATCCTCCCCGATTTTATCCCGGGCAAAAAGGACCTTCATCTTTTCGGAAAAACTGTCCTTGGTCTTTTTTAACGCAGAAAATATCTTATTGAAAAACCCCATAATTCTCCTGCTCTCCGTTTACGCGCCGATCGATTCCACGGCGTCCGAAATTTTGACGGAAACGATTTTGGAAACGCCTTTTTCCTGCATGGTCACGCCGAAGAGAGCGTCCGCGCGTTCCATCGTCACCTTCTTGTGGCTGATGACGATAAACTGCGTGTCGTCCGAGAAATGTTTGAGATACTGCGCGAATCTCTCCACGTTGGCGTCGTCCAGAGCGGCTTCGATCTCGTCGAGCACGACGAAAGGCATGGGACGGAGTTTGAGAATGGCGAACAGAATGGCGATCGCCGTAAGCGCCATCTCGCCGCCCGAAAGAAGAGATATCTTCTGCAGTTTCTTTCCCGGCGGCTCGGCGACGATCTCGATGCCCTGTTCGAGGGGATCCTCCGTAAACCCTTTCTCCAGGATAAGATCGGCGGTTCCGCCCCCGAACAATTCCTTGAAGATCCGGGTGAAGTTGGTCCGGATGGTCGCGAAGCCTTTGGAAAAGGTCGTGCTCATTTCGTCGGTCAACTGTCTGATGACCTCTTTCAGATCCTGTTCGGCTTTGAGAAGGTCGTCTCTCTGCCCCGCCATTTCCTGATAGCGGTCGTTGAGGATATTGAAATCCTCGATCGCGTTGGGATTGACCGCCCCGAGAGAGGACAACTTCTTCTTGATGCGGTTGATCTCCTGATTGCTCACCGTGATATCGTACCCGTCGTCCTTTTCGGAAACCGCGTCCTCGTAGGTGATCTGATATTCTTCCCATACTCTCTGCCGCATGAATTCCAATTCGGAATCGACCTTGGACAGGGCGAGTTCCTCTTCTGCCTTCTTGTTGCTGAGTTTGGTGAGTTCCGCCTGCAGAGAATTCCTGAGTATATCGTCCTGTTTGACGAGTTCGTTCAGATCGCGTTTTCTCTGCTCGAACGCACTGCGTTTCCGACGGAGGGTTTCAAGGTATTCTTTTTCCGAATCGGAAAGAGAAACTTTCTCCATCTCGGAAAGAAGGTTTCCGAGCGAGAGATTGCTCCGGCTGATCTCCTGCTTGTTTTCTTCGCATTTTTTGCGAAGCCCGTCCTGCGTTTCGCGCATACGGAGAACGTCGTCTTCGTTTGCTTTGATCTGCGAACGGAGAGAGGAAAGCCGGGTCTGGATATTGGTGTTTTCGTCGACGAGTTCGCCCTTTCTCTTCTGGTAGCCCTCGTAAACGGCCTGATGCTTTTCTTCGTCGAAGGACGCCGTCCGACGTTGACGGTCGAGTTCTTCGTTCCCCATTTCGACGTCGGAATATTTCCTGTTGATCTCGGTCAGCCTCGTGTTGATGAGGGCGATGGAGTCGCGGTAGGATTCGATATCCTTCGTCGTTTCGTTGATCGTATTCTCCGTCGCGGCGATCTTCTCGCGAATGGCGACGATTTTCTGACGGGTATCCTGCAGGAAAGCGTTCAGGCGGACCTGTTCTTCCTCCTGCCCTGCGATCTGCTTTTCAAGCTGCGCTTTTCTGTTCGTCAGACGGCCGAGTTCGTTTTTCTTCGTCCTGAGTTCTTCTTCGATCTCCCCGACTCTTCTGTCCATGGCGAGAAGGTTGGACGTGTTCTGTTTTCTCGATCCGCCCGTCATCGATCCGCTCGACGCGAGCAGGTCTCCGTCCAGCGTGACGATCTTGAAGGCGTTCTGATATTTTCTCGCAATGGTGACGGCGTTGTCGATATTATCGACGATAAGGGTGTTTCCGAGAAGGAAGCGCACCACTTTATCGTAGTATTTATCGTAAGAGACGAGTTCGTTGGCAAGTCCCATCGCACCGCGCTCCCGCAACGCGCTCCGCGTTTCCGCGCTCTCGTAACGGGGCTTCATCGACTCGACGGGAAGGAAGGTCACCCTGCCCGATTCCGTTTTCTTCAGATACTGAATGAGATATTTCGCGTCGTCCTGAGAAGCGGTGACGACGTTCTGCACCGCGCCGCCGAGGCAGGTCTCGATCGCCACGTCGTATTTGGAATCGGTCTTGATGAGATTGGCGACCACCCCTTTGACGCGCGCCGCGACCTCTTTCGACTCCTTGGTTGCCTGCATGAGTTTCTTGACGGCGTACTGATAACCGTCGTAACTGTCCTTCAGGTTGGCGTACACCCTGCGGTTGGCTTCGAGCGCGGCGATGGACGCGTTCAGCGTGTAGATCCTGGACGTGGTATCCGCGAGGAAGGACCTGGTCGAAGCGACGTCGTTCTCCATGTCCTTGATATCGTCCTTGGTCTTCTGCGCCGTTTTCTCCAGTTTCTGCAGTTCGATCCCGTTGAGAGCGTTTTCACGGACGAGGGTATCGAGCTTGTCCGAAAGCGCCTGAACTTTCTCCACCGTCTCCTGCTGTTGGGCGGTGATGACCGTCTTCTCGGAGGAAAGAGCGCCGATGTTCTGCTTAATATCGGCGAGCGATTCGACGGAATTGAGAACGGCTTGTCTCGCCGTCCTCGCCATCTTCTCCCCTTCGGTGATGTTCGTCACGACCTGCGTCAGTTCGGCGTCCACTTCGGCGGAACGTTTCTCGAGAGACGCGATCTCCTCTTTGAAAACCTCTGACGCGCCGGTTTTTTCATCGATCTTCCGGTCGAGTTTTTCTCCCTCGTCCCGCGCCGAAGAGATCTCCTTTTCCAACCTTGCGATCTCGTTGCGCAAAGTCTTGATCTTTTCTCCGTATAGGCGCTGCGTACCGGACTGTCTCTCCGTCGCCTGGGTCTTTTCGATGAGTTCGTCGTTGAGTTGTTTGATGTATTCGTCCGCAGAAGAAATCTCTCCGAGATGGTCGGTATAAGAGCGCACCGCCTCCTGCAGTTGCAGGTTTTTTACGTCCGATTCGTCCGTAAGGCGGCGGATCCTGTCGCCGATGATGGTCTTGAAGGAAGCGGAATTGTCGTATTTATACAGATAGGAGTTGACTTCGTGATACTTCAGTTCTTCCGAAAGGGCGCGGTGCGCTCTCGCCTTTTCCGCCTGTTT
Source organism: uncultured Clostridia bacterium (assembly GCA_945835865.1). Lineage (GTDB taxonomy): Bacteria > Bacillota > Clostridia > Christensenellales > Borkfalkiaceae > UBA10281. The sequence continues at coordinate 7,550 of CAMAJQ010000005.1, read as the reverse complement.
TTCAAGAGGTTCGAGCTGATGCTCGAGTTCGGTGGTAATATCGACGATACGGTTGACGTTGTCCCGCGTGCGCTCGAGTTTTCTCTCCGTCTCCTGCCTCTTCGCTTTGGTCTTCGCAATGCCGACGGCTTCCTCGAAAATGCTTCGCCTGTCCTCGGGCTTGCTGTTGAGGATCTCCGCGACCTTGCCCTGACCGATGACGGTATATCCCTCTTTGCTGACGCCGCATTCGTGCAGGAGGTCAATGATATCCCCTCTCCTCGAGAGTTTCTTGTTGATGAAATATTCGCTCTCGCCCGTGCGGTAAAGTTTTCTCGTGAAGACAACCTCGTCATAGTCGAGGTCCTTGAAAATCTTGGTGGTATTGTCGAAGGTCAGCGAGACCTCGCAGTAGGAAAGAGATTTCCTGTTCTGCGTACCGTTGAAAATGACGTCCTGCATACTCGTGCCGCGCAGAGATTTCGCAGACTGCTCGCCGAGCACCCAACGGATGGCGTCCGCAACGTTGCTCTTGCCGCACCCGTTCGGGCCGACGATACAGGTCACGCCGTTTTCAAACACGATCTCCTGCCGATCGGCGAAGGATTTGAATCCGATCAGTTCAATCTTTTTAAAATTCACTTGCGTTCTCCTTTCTTCCTCTTCCGGACGGCAGGCGTCCCTTGCCCCGCCGCCTTTCTCTCCGGCCCGGGAGCGGGCTTTTTCCCGACGGACCCCGATCCGTCCTTTTCCCGCTTTTTCTTTCCGTTTTCCGGACTGTTTTCCCGTTTCTTCTGCAGAAAAACGAGGGCTTTTTCCGCCGCGAGCCGCGAGGCTTCGGCTTTGCTCTTCCCCTCGCCTTCTCCGATTTTCACGCCGTCGAGTTCGGCGGCAAGGACGAAGACGGGCTCGTGAGCGGGACCCCTGCGGGAGATTTCCCGATAGGTCAGCTCACCCAACTTTTTTTTCTGAACGTATTCCTGCAGTCTGCTCTTGGGATCGGACGGCGCGCCCCCTTTCTTCGGCGGCGAAATCTCCTTTTCGTCGTGCAGGGCGAACAGTCTGGCATAGATGAATTTCTTCGCCGCCTCCAGCCCGCCGTCGAGATAAATCCCCGCGACGATCGCTTCGAAGAGGTTTTCCCTCGCCGCCTCGTGGCGGTCGTCTCCGTTGCGGCTCTCCCCTTCGCCGAAGAGAATGAACTCTCCGAGTCCGCACGCGCTCACGGCTTCGGCGAGAGGCTTGCGGGATACCAGCCTCTGCTTGTATTCCGTCAGTTTTCCTTCGTCCGCCGAAGGGTATTTCTTCATCAGATATTCCGCCGTGACGAAACCGAGAACGGAATCCCCGAAAAATTCCAGCCGTTCGTTATCCGCCGTTTCCCCGTGCTCGTGCGAATAGGAGGAATGGGTGAAACAGAGCCGGAGCAATTCTTTGTTGCGGAAACTGTAACCGATCCTGTTTTCGCATTCCTGCATGAAGAATATCATACGGGCGTTTCTCCGCCTTCGGCTACGGCTTTGCGGATCACTTCGCAAAGCCCGCTCTCCGCCTCGGCGACCCCCTGCAGAACGGCGTTCTTCACGGGTTCCGCCTTGGACGCGCCGTGGATCTTGATGACCGTCTTTTCCATGCCGAGCAGGACGGCTCCTCCCTGCTTGTTATAGTCGAGCAGGTTTTTGACCTTGCGGAACGCCCCTTTCATCAGCAGAGCGCCGACCGACGCCTTTTTCGACGCTTTGATCTCCCTCTTCAGCACGGTGAACAGGGCGTTGACCGCCCCCTCCGTGCTCTTGAGCGCGATATTGCCGTAAAAACCGTCGGCGACCACGACGTCGTATTCTCCCGAAAGGATGTCCCTCGCTTCCATATTCCCCACGAAACAGATATCCTTTCTCTCTTTGAGCAACGGATACACCTCGTGAGTGAGCAGACAGCCCTTCTTTTCTTCGGGACCGTTGGACAGAAGGGCGACGCGCGGTTTCGCCACGCCGAGGACTTCCTTCATGTACGCGCTGCCCATCACGGCGAACTGCACGAGGTTGATCGCCTTGCAGTCGACGTTCGCCCCGCTGTCAAGCAGCATGACCTGCGTGCCCTTGACGGTGGGAAGCACGGGAGCGAGCGCGGGTCTCGATACCCCCGCGATCCTCTTCGTCAGCAGCACCGCCCCCGTCAGGACGGCGCCCGTCGAGCCCGCCGAAACGAACGCCGCGGCGTCCGGGTCTTCCTTCAGCACCCTGATCGCGCGGCAGATGGAGGAATCGGGTTTCTTGCGGATGGCTTCCGTCGGCGACTCCTCGCAGGTGATGACGTCGCGCGCGTCGACGATCTCGACGCGGTCGCCCGAATACCCGCAGGCGGCGAGCGATTCCCGGATCCCCTCTTCTTTTCCGACGAGCACGACCCGGAATCCTTCTTTTTCCTTCAGCGCGTCCACCGCGCCTTTTACCACTTCGGACGGGGAAAAATCCCCGCCGTAAGCGTCTACGATTATTTTCATAAGTGTCCTCCGGACGGAAGATCCGTCCCGTGATATTTTTCCCGCACGGAAAACCCGCCGCAGATCAATATTCGAGATTGCCGACCGTTCTCGGGAAGGGAACGACGTCGCGGATGTTGGCGATGCCCGTCAGATACATGATCATTCTCTCGAAACCGAGCCCGAATCCCGCGTGCGTGACGCCGCCGAACTTACGGAGATTGAGATACCAATCGTAATCTTCCGGCTTCATGCCGAGTTCCCGTATGCGGGCGAGGAGAACGTCGTAACGCTCTTCCCTCTGGCTTCCGCCGACCAGTTCCCCGATGCCCGGAACGAGCAGATCCGCCGCGGCGACCGTTTTCCCGTCGTCGTTCAGGCGCATATAGAACGCCTTGATCTCCTTCGGATAGTCGGTGAGGAAAACGGGCTTACCGTACACCTCTTCGGTGATATATCTCTCGTGCTCGCTCTGGAGATCGCACCCCCAGAAAACGGGATATTCGAACCGGTCCTTGACGGGTTCGAGAAGGGCGATCGCCTCGGTATAGGTCAGGCGGACGAAATCGTTTTCCGCCACGTTGGCGAGCCTGTCGAGCAATCCCTTGTCGACGAAATTATTGAGAAATTCAAGTTCCGCTCCGCACGTCTTCACGACGTGGCGGATCACGTGTTTGACCATGGCTTCCGCCACGTCCATATCCCCCGCGAGATCGGTGAACGCCATTTCGGGCTCGATCATCCAGAACTCCGCAGCGTGACGGGCGGTATTGCTCTTCTCCGCGCGGAACGTGGGTCCGAAGGTATAGACGCTGCCGAACGCCATCGCGTACGCCTCGGCGGAAAGCTGACCGGAAACGGTGAGCGACGCGGGCTTTCCGAAAAAGTCCTGCCTGTAATCGGGCTTGCCCGTTTCCGTCTTCGGGACGTCTGCGAGATCGAGGGTCGTCACCTGAAACATAGCGCCCGCGCCCTCGCAGTCACTCCCCGTGATCAACGGGGTGTGCACGTAGACGAACCCGCGGTTATGGAAAAATTCGTGAATGGCGAACGCCGCTTCGCTGCGGACGCGGAAAACCGCGCCGAAGGTGTTCGTCCTCGGCCGGAGATAGGCGATCTCCCGGAGATACTCGAGGGAATGCCTCTTCTTCTGCAAGGGATAATCGGGCGTGGAAGAACCTTCCACCGAAATTTCTGCGGCTTTGATCTCAAAGGGCTGCCTCGCCTCGGGGGTCAGGACGACCTTCCCTTTCACGACGAGCGAACAGCCGACGTTCTGCTTTGCAACGAAGTCGTAATCGGCGATATTCGCCCTCTCGAAAACGATCTGCACGTTTTTGAAAAAACTTCCGTCGTTGAGTTCGATAAAACCGAAAGCCTTGGAATCGCGGATGGTCCTCGCCCACCCCGCGACGACGACTTCCGCGCCGTCGTATTTCTCCAGAGAACGGTAGATGTCTTTTACAAGCGTTCTGTTCTTCATGTCTCTCTCCGTTTCCGACGGAAATCCCTGACGATTTCCGTCGGACTATATAATACGTTTACGTGGTACCCGAATATTTTACCACATTCCGCGCAAAAAAACAACGAAATAAAAACCCGAAAACGAAAATTCCGAAAATTTCCGTCTCCGGGCGCTCTCTATTTTTCCGTCGGAAGGTCTTCGTCGCTGCCGACCACCTCGGTGAACTCCCGCGGAAGTTTCGCGAGATAGGGAGAAGGGTCGCGGGGGTAAAAATTCCCGCCCGCCTTCTTCAGCGAAGGATAGGTGACGATCAGTTTTTTCGTCGCGCGGGTGATCGCGACGTAGAACACCCTTTTCTCTTCCTCTTCGTTGCCGTCCATGCGGGCGCGGTAAGAGGGAAATTCGTTCTCGTTCATGCCGACGAGCAGAACGACCGGAAACTCGCAGCCTTTCGACTGATGGACGGTGACGACGGGAATCTTGCCGAGTTTGCGGATCATGACGTCCATCTGACTGCCCGAAAGGGACGCCTCGGCGAGAAAGGCGGCAAGGCGCACTTCGGGGATCCCCGTTTCCTTCCCGTATTCTCCTTTCAGCGCGCGGCAGAGATCGCGGGCGGACTCCCTGTCTTCCGGACGGGGATTGACCGTAAACACGCCGTATTTTTTTCCGATATGTCCCATCAGTCCGTAAACGTCGTCCGAGGCGAGTAGGGCTTTCTGCGCGCGGTAATCGGCGTAAAAATCCGAAAAGCAGTCCGTCAGGCCGCAGACGACCCGCCTTCTCGCCTCTTCCGTGGGAAGAATATCCCCCGCCATCAGACGGCGGAGACATTTTTCCGTCGCTTCCACGTCGGCGAAGGCGTCGTGGGCGCGCGCATTGATCACGCCGAACTTTTCGCACAGGGTGGAAAGGCGGTAATCGGGGAAATCGGGATGAAAGAGGGCGCAGAGCGCGCGGGTGTCGGCAAACCCCGCGAAACCGCACCCGATATTTTTTTCTCCGAGTTGGCGCCGGAGGATGAAATCGTCGAAAGACGCGCTGTTGTGTCCGACGAGCACGCATCCTTCCGCAAACGCCGCAAACTCCGCGAGGGCTCGTTCGGGCGGCAGAGCGCCGAGACGGACGAGATCCTCCTTTCCGTAGCCGTGGGTGCGGAGAGCCGCCGCCGAAATCTCCCGCAAGGGCAGAACGAAGCGGTCGAAACGCCCGGTCACGCCGTCCGCCCCCGTCTTCACCCCGGAAATCTGGATCGCCTCGTCGCGGGAAAGGTCGAGCCCCGTAGTCTCGAGATCGTACACGACGACCCTGTTTTCGCGGTACGCCTTTATCAACCCGTGAAGAGGATCCCCCGCGACGTAAGTATCCGCGGCGAGAAAGGAAGAGACGGAGAGCCCGAGTTTGCCGTAATCGCGCAGGGCGCGGAGTCTCCCCCTCCCGATCCCCGGGAGATATTTTTCCGCGACGCGCTCGAAAGAAGGCGCGTCGCCCGGATTGACGAGCAGCCGCAGAAACGCCAGAAAATCCTTGACGACGGGTTTTTTATAAAACTGATAATCGCTGTCCGCCGTAAAGAAACGCAAACGCCTTTCAGGGGGCAATAAGGCGTTTATCGCCTCAAATTTCTTGCAAATATCCGCGATATAACGGTTGGAACGCGCCATGACGCAAACCTCGTAAGGTTTGCAATCGAGCCCCTCGAGAATGCGGAAGACGGCTGCCGCCTCGTCCTCTTCGTCGCCACAGCGGACGATCGGGATCTTCTCGCCGTCCGTCGGCGGATCTCCGAGGGCCTCCGCCGTCCCGAAGGTCTTCTTCAGGTAATACGCCCCCGCGTAGGACAAGGCGGGAGTCGAGCGCCTGTTTCTGGTCAGCCGCATGACGACGGCGCCGAAATTCTCCTTGAAATCCCGGATCACCTCGTCGGGAGCGGAGCCCCGCCAGCCGTAGATGGTCTGCGCGTCGTCCCCGCACATCAACACGCGCGCCGCGGGAAAAAAGGAACGGAGCACCTCGTATTCGGTGAGACTGGTGTCCTGCATTTCGTCCACGATGACGAGTTTATACCGGTCCGTAAAGGATTTTTCCCGCAGGAGACACGCCTTGGCGGCGAAGATGAGATCGTCGTAATCGAGAAGGTCGGAAGCGCGGAGGATCGACGCGTAATCTGAAAAAAACCGCTCTCCCTTCGCCCGCAGAAGTTCGCGGAAGGAATAGTCGGTCACGCGGACGCCCTTCTTCTTGACGGTAAAAAGTTCGTCGAAGGATCCGTCGCGGAAAAGGTCCGCGATCGCCTCCCCGTATCCGCCGCGATCGAAATAGCCGTAACCGAGTTCGTTCCGCCTGTGTTTGACGGCGGTCGCAACGCGGGCGAGTTGCTTTTCGGGGAGAAGGGGGCTCCCGTCCGGCGCCTTATATTCCCCGCGTTCGGCGTAAGAGAGCAGCAAAGAAGCCAGCGTTTCGCCCGCGTCCACCTCGTCCGCCACGGACGGGTCGCGGAACTCTCCCGTCATTTTGCCGTACGCCTTGACGAGAGAAAAGCAGAAACCGTGAATGGTGCAGACTTCCGCTCCGCTCTTTTCTCCGCAGAAGGCGTCCACGTCCTCCCGCAGTTCTTCCGCCGCTTTGACGGTGAAGGTGACGCAAAGCACCTCTTCCCCTCTGCAGAATCCGCGGCGGATCGCCTCCGCGATCTTATTTGCGATGGTGTACGTCTTACCCGTACCCGCGCGCGCAAGCAGGAGCACGTTGCGGTCGAAATCTTCGATAACCGCCCTCTGTTCTTCCGTTGCCGCCATACGCGACCTCCCGTTCTTTTTTTACCGGTCCCGGTTCAGTAACACCAGAACACCTTTTTCTCCGAAGGATGGATCCCCATTTTTTCGTGAAGGGACAAACTGCCCGCGTTGCCCTCCACGATCTGCGCGTAAGCGATCTTTCCCTCGTCCGCGACCCTCGCGGCGGCGTAGCGGACGAGAAAATTCCCGAGCCCCCTGCGACGGAATTCGGGCATCACCTCGAGCAATCCGACCGAGCCTTCCTCGTGCCTGCCGATATACGCCGCGATCCGGCCTTCGTAAAAGGCGCCGTACATTCCGAGTTCCCTGAGGATCGTTCGGATCTCCTCCTCGCCGTAATGAAGGGAATACGTCCTCGTCACGAAGGAGACTGTCCCGGGATCGTCGGCAAGTTTCCCGACGGAAAACCCTTCGGGCGGAGCACACTCGCCGAGCCCGTCGTAACGCACCTGCAGGCAGGGTTTCGCCACCGTCATGTAGGGAAAGATTTTCAAGGCGGTCTCCGCCTCTTTTTCCGAAGAGCAGACGAGAATTTCCGGTTTGCCGAAAAGGCGCAGGATTTTTTCCGCGCTCTCTTCCCGCAAGCCGTAAACGGTCGGGATGCCGTATTTCTTCACCCGAACGGCAAGTCCGTCCTCTTCGGCGTAAACGATCTCCCCGCCCTCCCGCAACGCGTACTCGACGTTGGCGAAATGAACGGGATCTTCTTTGAAATAAGAAATAATTTCCGTACGATCCATCATTTTTCCGTTCTCAAACCGCCGCCCGGGGAAATCACGTTTCCCGGAACTGATAGCGATACAACGTCGCATATTCGCCGTTCTTC
>CAMAJQ010000004.1 GCA_945835865.1 uncultured Clostridia bacterium | reverse complement strand
GATGACGAATACCGCGCCTATCAGGCTTGTCACAGCGAGTTCGATCTGTAAAGGTCTTCTCAGACGCAGGAGAGAGGGATCGGACCGCCGAGTAAAAATCCGTACCACGCCGCGGCGTCCTTCTCCGTCATCCGCTCGGGATGGAATTGCACGCCGAGAGCGTTGGCGGCAGGGAAAAAGACGCATTCCGCCCTTCCGTCTTCCGCCTGCAGGAGAACGCGTGCGTCGTCGGGCAGACGGTCTGCCGCCTGACGATGGTTGGAATTGACCTGACGGACGGAACAGAGGGAAAGAGGACGGCGGACGGAATGACAGACGTCCTTTCCGTTCTCCGCTCTATGCAGGGGGACTCCGTCCCCGCCGAGCGTCTTCAGCGTTCCGCCGAAATAGACGGTCAGGATCTGAAGTCCTCTGCATACGCCGAGGACGGGCAGACGACGGGAAGTGAAATAATCGAGGGCGGCGAATTCTCTTTCGTCGCGGATCAGGTTGAGACCCCGTTCCTCTCCGGCGGGCTTACCGTAACGGGGAGCAAAGACGTCTCCGCCGCCGATCAGCAACAAGGCGCGGTACGGGGAGTAATCGGAGACGAAAAAAGAGCAGTCGGCTTCCGCCCCGACGGCGGAAAGGGCTTTCAGATAAGTTTCCGGCGGGTTTTCCCGCAAGAGCAAAATTTTTTTCTTCATGATCGTCCGCCGGCGGATTTCCGTCGGCAATATGCAGGGTATGCGAAAGGACGAAAAAAGGTGAAACGATGAAAACGATCGGCATGGTAGTCGCAATGGAAAAGGAACTTCTTCCCCTTCTCGCGAACGCAGGTTACGAGGGGGAAGAGGTAAAAGAAGGATATTTTTCGGTGCATATTTTCCGCATCGGAGAAAATAAGATCGTCTGCGTGAAATCGGGCGTCGGGGAGATCTTTGCCGCCGCGGCGACGCAGATGCTCGTCGACCGTTACGCCGTCGACGTCGTTCTGAACTACGGCGTCTGCGGAAGTCTGACCGAGGATCTCGGGGTCAAAGGGCTCGTCGTCGTAAAAGGAGTCGTCCATTACGATTTCGACACCTCGCCGATCGACGGGTGCGAGGTCGGGAGATATCTCGAATTCCCCTCCGTCGTCCTCCCGACGGACGAGGCGCTTCTGGCGAAAGCGAAAAGCATCCTGCCCGGGGCGAGAGAGGCGATCTGCGCCTCTGCCGACAAGTTCGTCGCCGACGACGGGGAAAAGCGCAGACTGCACGAAGTATACGGGGCGGACGTCTGCGAAATGGAAAGCGCGGGCGTCCTTCTCACCTGCCTGCACGCGGGTGTGCCCTGTCTCGTTCTGAAAGCCGTTTCGGACGGGAAGGGAGGAGCGGACGAATTCAAAGAAATGGTCGAAGAGGCGGCGGAGGAATGCGCGAAAGTGGTGATCGGCATCTCTTCCGCACTGTAACGGAATCGTAAATCCGCCATGGCGGCAGGGAGGGATCAATTCCCCCGAAGGAGTATTTTTCAGTGGATCGTTACGGACGGAAAATCGGACTTGCTCTCGGGAGCGGCGGCGCAAAGGGCGCCGCGCACATCGGGGCGATCAGGGCGTTTGAGGAGGAAGGAATCTCCTTCGACGCCGTCGCGGGGACGAGTATCGGCAGCGTGGTCGGCGCTCTTTTTGCAAAGGGACTTACCTCGGCCGATATGGTTTCTCTCAAGGAGGAATGGGATTTCACCGAAATCCAGTCTCTTTTCGCCTTTGCGTTCGGCGGAGGATTGACCGAGCTGTTGTACCGCGTGACGGGCGGCGCGCATTTTTCCGATCTGAAAATTCCTTTTGCGGCGGTGGCGACCGATCTCGACGACGGGAACGAAAGGGTGATGACGGAGGGCGATCTCGCCACGGCGCTGGCGGCGTCTTCGTCCGTTCCACCCGTCTTTCACGCGGTCGGATATCGGGGCAGGCGTCTGGTCGACGGCGCGTTCTGCAACGCCGTTCCCGCGGACGTCTGTAAACGCCTCGGAGCAGACGTCGTGTTCGGCGTCAGCCTCGGCAAAGAGAGACCTTTTTCGACGGAATTGAAAGGATATCTCGACGAGATGTATCCGGGAAACGGGGTGCCCGTCCGAAACCGGATCGAGGTCGGATACCGCGAAAGCGCGCTGATGATAGAACCCGATCTGCGGGGGTTTTCGGCGGCGTCCGTCTCCGGGGTCGACGAGATGTTTGCGCGCGGTTACCGCGCGGCGAAAAGGGCGATGCCCGAAATCAGGGAAATATTGGAGAACGGAGATTCCGTTTGACGAAAGGACGGGTGAGAGCATGAGACTTACGACGGCGGGCGAATCGCACGGCCCGCGGATGACGGCGATCCTGGAAAACGTTCCGGCGGGACTTCCGGTCGACGTCTTGTCGGCGGAAGAACTCCTCCGTCTCAGACGGGGCGGAGAGGAGAGAAGCGAAAGGCAGAAAACGGAAAAGGACGAAATCCGCTTCACGGGCGGAATACGGGCGGGCGTGACGACGGGAAGTCCCGTCTGTATCGAGATAGAAAACGGGGATTTCAGACCCGCTTTTGCGGAGGGCAGAGAGGAAAGAAAAATTACCGCCCTCCGCCCCGGACACGCAGATCTCCCGGGAATGATCAAATACGGTTTCTCTTCCGCAGAGGACGTCGCGGAGAGGGCTTCCGCCCGTTCGACCGTTGCCGTCGTCGCGGCGGGGGCGGTCGCAAGGGAATTTCTGTCCCGTCTGGGCGTTGTCGTCGGCGGTTACGTCGATTGTCTCGGAAGCGTCCGCGACGGGGAAGCGCGCTCTTTCGGAGAAATCCTCAAATCCAAAGAAAAGCCCCTTTATATGCTTGCGGACGGAGGAACAGACGAGATCCGCAAGGCGAAAAGGGAAGGGGAAACGCTCGGCGGGACGGTGAAAATCGTCGTGCGGGGAATGAAGTGCGGTTTCGGGGGATACGGATCTTTCGGTCGGAGAATAGACGGAAAGATCGCAGGCGCTCTCGTCGGGTTGCCCTGCGTGAAGGGGATCGAATTCGGCGACGGATTTTCCCTTTGTTCAAGGATGGGGACGGAGACCGTCGACGGGATCCGTTACGACGCGGCAAACGGCGGATATTACAGAGAAACGAACCGCGCGGGCGGCATCGAAGGGGGGATGACGAACGGAGAAGATATCGTCGTACGGCTTGCCGTCAAACCCGTTCCGACGACGGCGCGCGGAGTGAAGACGGTGGATTGCGTCACCAAAGAGGAGACCGTTTCCGCAAAGATCCGTTCGGATATTTCTGCGGTTCCCGCGCTGCTCGTCGTCGCGGAATGCGCGCTTTCTCTTCTTCTCACCGAAGAGATCTCTCTTCGGCTCGGCGGAGATACCATGGCGGAGATTGAGGAAAGATGGAAAAAATTACCCTGAACTTATCCTCTCCCTGCGATATTCTGATCGGCGAGGGGATAGCGGGCGGTTTTCTGAAGAAAAAATGCGCGGGGAGAAAGACCTTCGTCCTCGCGGACGGCGGCGCGGCGGACGGAACGGGGTTTTCTTTCGGTTTCTGCGATTCCCCCTGTCGGTTCCGCGGCGGAGAGGAGAACAAAACCTTTTCCGTTCTCGGGGAAATTCTTTCGGCGGTTGCGGAAAGGAGGATCGGGCGGGACGGACTTTTCGTTTCTTTCGGCGGCGGGGTCGTCGGCGATCTCGGCGGACTTGCCGCTTCGCTGTACATGAGAGGAATCGAACACGTCCTCGTTCCAACGACCTTGCTCGCGATGGCGGACAGTTCGGTCGGAGGGAAGACGGCGGTGGATTTCGGGAAATATAAAAACCTCGTCGGAACGTTTTATCAGCCGTCGACCGTCGTCGTCGATACCGCTTTTCTCTCGTCGCTTCCCGACCGGGAGTGGCTTTCGGGAAGGGGAGAGATCGTCAAGACGGCTCTCCTGAGCCCGGAAATAGGCAAAAAAATCAGGGAAAATCCCGAAGGAAAAGACGAGCGTTCCCTGCTTGTTTCCCTGCTCCCCGACTGCATCCGCTTCAAAGGCGGGATCGTCGCCGAGGACGAGCGGGAAAAGACGGGCAGAAGGAAGATCCTGAACGCGGGTCATACCGTCGGGCATATGCTGGAGATGAATTACGGTGAAAAAAGCCACGGGGAGTACGTTCTGGAAGGGCTTTATTACGAAAACAGAATGGCGGAAGCACTCGGGATCGTCGATTCCGCACGCGCGCGGGAAACGGAGGAATTTCTCCTCTCCTATCTTCCCCGCCCGCATTATGTAAACCTGAGAAAAGGGGCGGAGACCGCCTTTCTGGATAAAAAGAACAGAGGAGACCTCGTTTCCTTCGTCGCCGTCGCGGGCGAGGGAAGGACGGAAGAGGTTTTCCTCACGCAAAAACGATTCGGAGAACTATTGGACACCTTATGAGAATTTATCCACGGAGCGAGTTATACGGCGCGTTCGCCGTCCCGCCGGACAAATCGATCACCCACCGGGCCATCATCCTCGGAAGCATGGCAAAAGGGAAAACGTACGTCATTCACCCTCTTATCTGCCAGGATACGCAGGCGACGATCTCCTGCGTGAAGAAGTTGGGCGCGAAGGTCAGCATAAAAGACGGCATCGTCGAGATCAAGGGGGGAAGACCCCTTCGCGACGGACTCAAACTCGACTGCGGCAACAGCGGCACGACTCTCCGTCTTCTCTGCGGAGAAATCGCGGGGAGCAACGTCAGAGCCATTCTGCAGGGGGACAGATCTCTCTGCTCCCGCCCGATGAAGAGTCTGAAAGCCCCTCTCGAAAAAATGGGGGCTACGGTGGCTCTCACCGATTATACCGTTCCTCCCATTCTCGTGGAGGGGGCTAAAGTCCGTCCGATCGTCTACCGGATGACAAACGACAGCGCTCAGGTCAAATCGGCGATTCTGCTCTGCGCACTGGCGGGAGGAGTCGAGGCGACGATAGAAGAAAAAAACAGATCGAGGGACCATACGGAGATCCTTCTCGGATATCTCGGCGCGGACATCTCCGTCGATCGGGAGAACAAGAGGATCACTCTGAAAAAGAGCGAGCTGAAGGGGAAGAAAATCTATATCGGCGGCGATTTTTCGGCGGCGGTCTATTTCCTTGCCATCGGGCTTATGCTCGGAAAGGTGACGTGCAGAAACGTCGGGGTCAACCCGACGCGAACGGGCATCATTCCCGTCCTTCGACGGATGGGGGCGAGGATCGAGATCACGCACAAGAGGATGCTTTGCGGGGAACTCGTCGCCGACGTCACGGCGTATAAGAGCAAACTGAAAGCGACGCACGTCATCGAGGACGAGGTCGCGGGCATGATCGATGATATTCCCGTCCTCGCCGTTCTGATGGGGCTTGCCGAAGGCGAGAGCATCATCAGCGGCGCGGGAGAATTGCAATATAAAGAATGCGACCGCCTGATGGCGATCTCCGAAATGATCAACTCCGTCGGCGGAAAATGCCGCAAGATCGAAGGGGGGCTCGTCGTCAACGGCGTGGAGAGTTACGAAGGAGGAGAGATCAGAACGTACGGCGACCACAGGATCGCGATGAGCGGCGCCGTCGCCCTCGTCTGTTCCCGCAACGGGGGAGATATCGACGACGACGGCTGCGTCTCTATTTCCTTCCCGGGGTTTTTCGAGGAACTGAAAAAGAATTCGTTCGCCCTGCTGGGGAAAAATCTCTCGGCTTCCCCGTCCAACGCCGTGCACTCTTTTCTTCTGGACAGATTCGGTTTGCCGACTTACAGTTATTCCTATATCGCCGTGAAGGAAGACGGGTTGAAACGGGCGTACGCCGAGCTGAAGGAATACGCCGGCTATAACGTGACCGCACCTTATAAAGGGGACGCGTATAAACACGTCCTCAAGTATCACGGCGACGCAAAGACGTCGAAGAGCGTCAATACCGTCAAAGGGCTTTCGGGCTACACGACGGACGGAAACGGCTTTCTGATGATGCTGAAATACCACGGTTTCGACGTCGCGGGGAAAAAAGTTCTCGTGCTCGGCGCGGGCGGTGCGGGCAGAAGCGTCGTCGCCGCGCTCGTCGGGGCGAAAGCGAGCGTGGACGTCTATAACCGCACGCCGAGAACGGCGCTCGAACTGCGAAAAAAAATGCCTTCCGTCTACGTCCTTCGGGAGATCCCCGACTCGCCGTACGACCTCGTGATCAACGCGACGGGGCTGGGAACGCACGCGGACGATCCTCTGCCTGCGGGAAAAGAACTTCTCTCCGGCTGCAAAGCGGCTGCGGATCTCGTTTACGACCCGCCCGAAACGGCGTTTCTCCGGATTGCCGGGGAACTCGGCAAACCCGTCTTCAACGGGGCGGGAATGCTCTTTTTTCAGGCGTATCTCGCCGACTGTATCTTCACGGAGAGAGAGCCTGATCCGGAGGAGGCGTTTGCTCTCTACCGGGAGTATACGGGCGAGGAAAAAACGGAGACGGAGGGCAAGTCTTCCGGTTCTCTTCTCGCGTCCGTAGCGGGCATGATCGAAACCAGAAGCAAAGCGGTCAGACAGAAGATTTTCCCGCCGACGAAAAACGGCGGAGAGGAGAAAACGCAATGAAATTTCTTTTCGTCAACGGCGTCAATATGGCGGCTCTCGGAAAGCGGGAGAAATCGGTATACGGGGAGAAGACTCTGGAAGAGATCAACGGAGAACTCGTCCGTTTCTTCGGGGAAAAGGGGTGCGAGTGTTCCTTTTTTACTTCGGATATCGAAGGGGAACTCTGCCGCGCCGTTCGCGAGAGCGACGCCGACGCCATCGTGCTGAACGCGGGCGCCTATTCCCATTACAGCGTCGCCCTGCGCGACGCGATCTCCTCGACGGAAGTCCCCGTCGTCGAGGTCCATATTTCCAATATCTTCGCGCGGGAAGAATTTCGCCGCACGAGCGTGATCGCCCCCGTATGCAAAGGGGTCGTCGCGGGGCTGGGGACGCAGGTCTATCGGCTTGCCGCCCTGTCATTTCTGATATGAACATCGTCCTGATCGGCATGCCGGGAGCGGGAAAGAGCCGCATCGGTTTCGCGCTTGCGGAGAGGACGTGCAGGCGGTTTATCGATACCGACAGGCTCGTCCGCAAGGCGCACGGCGATATCGCCGCGATCTTTGCCGAGGAAGGTGAGGCAAAATTCCGCGAATACGAGAGGGAGGCGGTCCGCGAGGCGGCGAAACACTTCCGCTCGGTCATTTCTACGGGAGGAGGCGTCGTCACGGACGAGGGGAATATGCGCCTGCTGAAAAAGCGTTCCTTCGTCGTCTTTCTCGACGCGTCCGTCGGGACGGTTGCCGAACGTATCCTGCGTTCGAAGCGGCCGATCGCCGATAAGGGAGTCCGAGGAATCGAGGAATTGTACGAAAAGAGAAGACCGCTTTATCTCCGCTACGCCGATCTCGTCGTCGACGGGAACGGTTACGGGGTAGACGACAAAGTCGAAAAGATCCTTCAGGGTATGAAAGCCGCCGAAGAAGCGGAGTCTCCGAGGCGGTGAAGAGAGGAAAAACATGATTGCATTACGTCACGTCGAAAAGATATACGAGACCAAGGATAAAAAGGTGAAAGCCCTTTCCGACGTTTCCCTTTCCTTCCGGGACAGCGAGTTCGTCTGTATTCTCGGACATTCGGGATGCGGGAAAACCACTCTTCTGAACGTTCTCGGCGGGCTTGACCGCTACACTTCGGGCGACATTCTCATCGACGGGAGATCGACGAAGGAATTCGGAGACGCCGACTGGGACGGCTACCGTTCGGAAAAGGTGGGCTTCGTCTTTCAGAGTTATAATCTCATTTCCCATCAGACGGCTCTCGAAAACGTGGAGACCGCTCTGACCATCGGCGGGATCGGGGCGAAGGAGAGGAGAAAACGGGCGATCGACGCTCTCGTCCGGGTCGGGCTTGCCGAGCATCTCCGAAAAAAACCACGTCAGCTTTCGGGGGGAGAGATGCAGCGCGTGGCGATTGCCCGGGCGATCGTCAACAACCCCTCCATCATTCTCGCCGACGAGCCGACCGGAGCGCTCGATTCGGGTAACAGCGTCGCGGTGATGGATCTGCTCAGGGAGATTTCCCGGGACAGGCTCGTCATCACCGTGACCCATAACGACGAACTCGCGCAGGCGTACGCCACCCGTATCATCCGCATCAAGGACGGAAAGATCGTTTCGGACAGCAATCCTTACCAGCCGAAGGAAAAGAAACTTCCGGCGAAAGAGTCTCCTCTCCGCTCGTCCATGCCCTATTCGCTTGCGGCGAAACTGAGTCTGAAAAACCTTGCGGGAAAAAAGGTCCGTTCGATCCTGACTTCCGTCGCCGCTTCGATCGCCGTCATCGGGATCGCCCTCGTGCTCGCGTGCAGCACGGGACTCAACGCCTTTATCGACAAAGTACAGAAAGATACCATGAGCGCGACCCCCGTGACCGTCGCCGTCAAGGCGACGACGTACGAGCCGTATTTCGAGTCCATTCTCGGTTACGTCACGCCCAAAAAGAACGCTTCCGGAAGTTCGGAAAGCGGAGAGGACGGTCCGACCCCTGACGTCACGATCAACCACACTCTCCGCAACGCGACCAAGACGACGGTAACCAATCACATCACGCAGGAATACCTCGATTACGTTGCGGAAATCGACGGAAAAAAAGTGACATACGATCTCGGTTACAGCCTGAACATGAAGGTCTACAAGACTTTCTACACTCCCTTCGGACTGGCGGGCAATAAAAAAGTCGCCGTCGACGCCATGGTTTCCAACGCGTCGAAATGGCAGGCGTTGCCCGGCAACGCCGACATGGTGTACGAACAATACGATCTGATCGGGAAATATCCCTCCGCCTACAACGAACTCGCTCTCGTCGTCGGCAAGGATTCCTCCGTCTCGGACGCTTTGCTGACCTCTTATTATCTCGACGTATACTCTTCCGATAAAAAAGGCTATTCCTACGACGAGATTTTAAACGGCGGACTCGGCTCTTTTTATCTCCTTTCCAACGATCAGTATTATTACAAAGAATCGGAAGAGTCGGAGGCGTTTTCAGAGAAAACGGTCAATATCGTCAAACGTCTCGTCCGTGAATTCCTCCAACCGAATGAAACCAAGGAAAATGAAATCAGGACGCAACTGGACGCCTTTCTCGGCGAGGGGACTGCGGATAAAATCGACTGTTTCGACGGCAATTCCGACGGAAACAAAACCGGTATCGAATTGAAAATCGTCGGGATCTTCCGCCTGAAAGAGGACACGCAGTACGGCATGCTCTCTTCTTCCACCGCCTGTTACACGCAGGAACTCACCGATCTCGTGAAAGTTTTATCTTACGGGGGAGAATTCAACGGGAAGACGTACGCGCGTTCGGCGGTGACCGAGGCGCAACTTGCCGACATGACGAAGAGCGTCCTCGACCCTTCCGTCGTCTATACGGAAGAGCGCGAAAAACAGAACGCGCTCGCATCCCTCGGGTATTCCGAAATTCCGACGACGATACGGTTTTATCCGAACACCATAAAAGACAAAGATTATCTGCTCGACTATCTCGACGCCTATAACGAGGGCAGAGAGGAGAGTGATCAGGTGAAATACGTGGATAACGTCGGGGTGGCGATCGAATACGTCCGATCCATTCTGACGGGGGTCAGCGCCATTCTCATCGCCCTGACTTCCGTTTCCCTCGTCGTCTCGGCGATCATGATCGGGATCATCACTTACGTCTCCGTCATCGAGCGGACGAAGGAGATCGGGATCCTGAGGTCGGTCGGCGCGAGGAAAAAGGACGTCGTCCGGCTGTTCGTGACGGAGACGGGGATTATCGGTTTTGCCGCCGGCGTCCTCGGTCTCGTCTTCACCTCGGTTGCAGTCCTTCCTCTGAACGCCCTCTTCTATTCAATCACGGGGGTCGCTCGTTTCGTGCGGCTCGGAGTCGGACAGGCGGCGATCCTGTTGGCCGCGTCCGTCCTGCTCACCGTGATCGCCGGTCTTATCCCCTCGCTGCGCGCGGGGAAAGCCGATCCCGTAAAAGCATTGAGAAGCGAATGAAAACCATGAAGAATCAGAATCGGAAAACGCCTCTTTTCATCACGACGGGAGGGAGGGCTGCGGGGACTTTTTTCAGCCTGCTTACCCTGACCCTTCTCGTCGTCACCCTGCTCTCGTCCGCCGTTCTTTCCGCGATTGCGGGCGGGAACGGGGAAGAAATCGCGAAGATCACGGGGTCGGATGGTTACAAGATTATATCCTACGCCCTTTCTCCTCTGGCGATCCTTCTCCTTTGCCTGCTGTTTTTCAAGGGGACGGGATTGTATTCTCTCCGTCGCTTTTATCGCGTGCCCGATCGCTCTTCCTCCTTTGCGGCACTGCTTTTTCTCGTCGGAATGTTTTTCGGTCTTTCCTCTCTCAATTCTCTTTTTATTTCCTTTCTGGAAAAGACCGTCGGTTACCGTTATACGGAGATCGCACTTCCGCAGTTCACCCCCGTCAATTTTATCCTGACGGTCGTTTCCGTCTGTCTGCTTCCCGCCGTTGCGGAGGAACTTGCCTTCCGGGGGATACTCGCCGACGGGCTGAAATTTTTACCCGACGGGGCGGCGTGTCTCGTCGGAGGCGTTTTCTTTTCGCTCTTTCACATGAATCCCGCGCAGACGCCCTATCAACTGTGCGTGGGAGGGATGTTTACCTGGCTGGCGCTGAAAAGCGGGTCTTTGCTGCCTTCGACGGCGGTGCATTTTCTGAACAATCTGATCATCGTCTGTTTCGAGTATTTTGCTCCTGGCGTTCTGGATTTCCCTATGCCCGTGACGGCGGTTCTGACCGTCCTCGGCGTCGCGGCCGTCGTCCTCGGCGTCGCGGCCGTCGTCCTCGGTTTCTTTCTCACCGCAAAGCGGGAGACGGAGAAAGAGGAAGGGAAAGAAAAGGGAGAGGGAAAAGCTTTTTTCCGGTGGGCGTTTGCAGGGATCGCGGTTTGCGTCGTCATGTGGATCGCCCAGCTTGCCGTTTCCCGCGGGTAAAATTTTTCGGGAGATGAAAAGATGATCAGGATCAGGGTTGCCGCCGTCGGTAAAATCAAAGAAAGTTATTTCCGCGAGGGGATCGCGGAATATTCCAAGCGGTTGTCGCGCTATTGTGACTTTTCCGTCGAGGAAGTCCGGGAGGAGAATTTTAACGATCGCCCCGACGAAGCGGCGGTCGGAAAGATCCTCAGAACGGAGGGCGAAAGACTTGCGAAGGTCGCCCGCGGTTACACCGTCGCCCTCGCCGTAGAGGGGAGGAAACTTTCCTCCGAAAAGCTTGCGGAAACGATCGGCAGACTGACCGACGGAGGGGAAGGCGAGATCACCTTTCTCATCGGCGGGAGTTACGGCATGGACGAAGGTCTGAAAGCGAGATGCCGGGACAGGATATCCTTTTCGGACATGACCTTTCCCCACGCTCTTATGAGGTTGATCGCCTGCGAACAGATCTATCGCGCGTTCTCCATTCTTGCGGGGACGGAATATCATAAATGACCGCGCGTCGGGCGGATCCGGGAGGACGGGTTGAATGGAACGGAAAGAGAAGATGATGAGGGAAGCCCTCAGAGAAGCGAAAAAGGCGGAAGCAAAGGAAGAGATCCCCATCGGCTGCGTCATCGTGATGGACGGGAAAGTGTATGCCCGCGCGCACAATCTCCGGCAATCAAAGAGAGTCGCTACGGCGCACGCGGAGATCCTCGCCATCGAAAAGGCGTGCCGGAAACGAAAGGACTGGCGGCTCAACGGCGCGGAGATGTACGTGACGCTGGAACCCTGCGCTATGTGTGCGGGGGCGATCGCCAACGCCCGGATCGACAAGGTGTATTTCGGCGCGTACGAGCCGAAAGGGGGAGGCGTCTGCAGCCGGTTCTCCATTCTCGACGACAGCGGACTCAACCATGTCGCGGAATGGGAAGGCGGGGTGCTGGAAGAGGAGTGTTCCTCTCTGCTGAAGAATTTTTTCCGCACGCGGCGGCAAAGAGCGGATAGGGAGTCGGAGTAGAAAAAGGAAGAAAAAACGGGGAAAAACGGAAGCGGGTTTCGTCAGTTTGTTCTTTTTTTCATGCAATTTTAACAAAAAAACAAAAGGGC
>CAMAJQ010000003.1 GCA_945835865.1 uncultured Clostridia bacterium | reverse complement strand
GGGAGAAAAAGAAATTGATCCTCTTCAATCTGATCTTTCTCGGCGCGGGCGTCCTCGTCGCTTTTGTGCCCCCGCTTTTCCGTATTTCGCAGTACGGCGATCTTCTCAGGTCGCGCTGGCTTCCCGTCGGGATCGGCGTCGCTCTGCTCGGCGCGTTCGGATTCCGTATCGAGAGCATTGCCGACGCGACGTATTCCTTTATCTTCGGTCAGATTTCCGCGCAGGTCGTCTGTAACTGCGACGGCGGGCTTTTCGACAGGATCGCGCAGACGAAAAAGGTCTGTTTCGACGGAAAAGGGGTCGTGACGGAAAGAAAGGGCGCTCTCGTCGGTTTCGAAGGCGACGAAGAGAGAGGAATGAAACTCTTCTCTCTCGCGATGAAGGGAAGCGGACATCCTCTCGCTCTCCTGGCAGACCCCGCGGAGACGGGAGAACTCGAGGAGAGAGAGGAAAGGGAAAACCGCGGCGTGACCGGCAAGTCGGACGGGAAGACCGTCGTCGTCGGGAACAAAAAAATGATGGAGGAAAACGGCGTGGAAGTCCCGCCGTACGCGGGGGCGAACACCCCCGTCTATATCGCGGAAGAGGGGAAACTCGTCGGGATCGCGGAGATATCGTATTCCGTGAAAGCGAACGCCCGCGGCGCGGTGACCGAACTCTCCGAGGATCTCGGCATTCCGTCCGAACTTCTCAGTTCCGATTGCAATTCCGCCGTATCCGCGCTCGCGAAGGAGATCGGCGTAGAGAAATCGGTCTGCGGGGCGTCCACGGCGTATAAACGCAAGGCAGTCGCCGACGAAGGGATCCTTTACGTCGGGGATAACCTCGGCGACCGTGCGGTGAGAGAAGAGAGCCCGATGTCCGTGGGCATGAACGGCGTTTCCGAAAAGGGAATTTCCGTTTCGGACGGGGAGATCCGCAGGATCCCCTCTCTGCTGAAGGGGTGCGCGGCTCACCGCAAAGTGCGGAAGTTCAACGGCGTCGGCGTCCTTGCGGGGAAGATCGCGCTTGCCGTCCTTCTCTTCGTCCTCGCGCTGACGGGGGCGGGGCAGCCGTTGTGGCTGATCTTCGCGCTGGCTTTCGCCGTCGACGCGCTCGCCGTTCTGAACGCTTTCCGCCTGGCGAAACTTGCGGTATGACGGGAAAGAAAACTGTTTTTGTCGAAAAGGGCAAAAGACGAAAAAACGCTTGACATCTTTTCGGCGATTTGCTATAATAAGTGTGCTTTTTGAAAAAGTAAGGAAACGCCTCGGGCAAAGGAGGGTTGTGGATGTCTACTATTAAAGTCGGAGAGAACGAATCGCTTGACAGCGCGCTTCGCAGATTCAAGAGAAAATGCTCCCGTGACGGTATCATCGGGGATTTGCGTCGTAAAGAACATTACGAAAAACCTTCCGTGAGACGTAAAAAGAAAGCGGAAGCGGCAAGAAAGAGAAGTTCCAAGGGCTGATCTTTCGCTATCAGATAAAAAATCGTTTTTTTACACCCGAAGCATCGTCTTCGGGTGATTTTTTTATAGGGGGAAACGAACATGACGAGCGGTGCAAAAAGCATCAAATCGGCGGCAAAAGAAGCCAAAAAGAGACTGAAAAGCAAGTTCTGGGAAGAGTACAGGAAAGAAGTGGAGGAGGAAAAGCGCAAGGCGACGGACGAAGGTTTGCAACCTTCCGCAATCGAACGGTACTACCGCGCGCAGGTGGTTCGCAGCGTCAGGGGCGCAAAGGAAGAAGACGAAAGTTTTTACGTCCGCGTCCGGAATATGCTCGACGCGTGCGGTCGCCCTGCCGACGCCCTTGACCGCCTGATGGACAAGCCCTATTTTGCCTCTCTGCCTTACGAAGAGAGGGAGAGATATCTGCTTCGGCTTTCCGAGCGGTATCTGAACGCCGTTGCAAGGTATGAAGAGGAGAGGGGAGTCGAACTCTATCTCGGGAAAAACTGACCTCTTCCGACGGGGAGGATTTTTCTTTTATCCCGTCCGGAATAGCGTGACGGAGGTTCGCCTGACGAAAGTCCGGGCGGACTTTTTCTTGCGCTCCGACGCTTGATTTTTTCGTCTTTTTCCTTTATAATAGAAAACGGAACCCGATGCGGCGAAGGAGTGAAAAACGAAACCCGACGTCAAAGGAGAAGGGGCAGGATTTATCCGCAGACCGAAAGGTTTATCGAAAGCCGCAGAAACGCCGTTCGTTCCGTCCAAGGCGGTCACGAAGCGGATTGCGTTCAGAGGGGAATCCGGGATTTGCAAGTCCTGTTATTCTTGCCGAAACACCGGCGGTAAGCGTGCGATAAACGACGATTTGGCGGAAGTTCTGCAAAAATGACAGGCGCGGACGGTTTTTCACGCAGTTCCGTCAGGGCTCCTTCGGAAGGGCGGCAAGAAAAATTTTTCTCGAGTTTGTCACGGGGGGAGAGAGGTTTTTCCCGCAAACTTCTTGATATCGTCCGAAAAATGTGGTATAATAGAAAAGAACGATCGTCCGTCCCGGTACATAAATTCCGCTTTTCGACGAAAAATATCTTTGAGGCGGCGTCGTATTCTCCGGACGGAAAGAGAAGGTGACGGAATTGAACGCGTCTATTGCGAAAGAAGAAAAAAAGAAGAGGGCATACGTCCGCACACCGCTCATACTGGCGTTGCTCGGGCTGGCAACCTCTTTCGTTTTCGGCGGCGGAATGGTTTTGTCCGTTCCTGCGGTCTGTCTTTCTCTGACGAGGCTCAGGACTTCGCCTTCCCGAACGCTGAGGTGGGCGGCGGCTGTCTCTGCCGTCGCAACGATATTCTCCGTCTTCGTCTTCGCGTTGTCTCTCTATTTTCTCGCGCTCGTCCTGTAACGGAAAGACGGAGAAAGGACGGGAGAACGCCTGTTGCGCCGGTACATAATGGATACTTCGGCGAAAAAACTGCTTTCCCGGCTGAAAACGCTCGGCGACGGGGTTTACCGCGTGGTGAGTTACCGATCGCTTACCGAAGGGGAAGATAAACTATACGACGCGCGGGAGGAGATCGAGAGGGATCTTTTGTTTCTGCAGCGGGCGGAGACGATCGAATTGCGCTATCGCGACGGAGAGGTGTTCCTTTTCCGCACGCTGCCCAAGGCGTTTTTCGGCGAGGAGAAGGAAGAAAATCCCGTCGGGGAGAAAGAACGGACCGTGGATTTTCCCCGCGGGCTGGCTTTTCTGCTCTTTCTCGTCGCTCTGACGGGTGGTTTTGCGGGCGCCGCTCTCGGCGTCGCCGCGGCGGTGGCGCTGTGCTGACCCGCCGTGAACTTGCCCTCGTGAAAGCCGTGCTCGCTCTGTGCGGGGAGAGGGATTCCTGTCTGACGGACGAAAAAACCCTGCTTGCTCTGACGGGGACGAAACCGAACGACGCACCCTCCTTCGGGAGAATGATCGACGGGCTCGAGGCTGAGGGCTATCTTGACGTCATCCGCTGCGAAGGGGAAAACGGCAAAATGCTCTGCCTGACGCCGAAGGTCAAGGCGAGGTGCTACGGATCGGAGAGAAGAAAATTGCTTTCTTCTCTGATATTCAAAATCGCTCTTGCCGCGCTCGGTTCGGTCGCGGCGTTCGTATTCACAAGACTTCTCTATCGGTTTTTCTGAAAATAATATTCTATAAGTTTATAAACAGACTTTCCGACCGTTTTTACGCAAGGCGTTCGGGCCCGGAAAAGAAAACAATCTGCGGGGACGGAGATGGAACAAAAGAGATTCGTTTTACATTCTGA
Source organism: uncultured Clostridia bacterium (assembly GCA_945835865.1). Classification (GTDB taxonomy): domain Bacteria; phylum Bacillota; class Clostridia; order Christensenellales; family Borkfalkiaceae; genus UBA10281. The sequence goes on along the minus strand of CAMAJQ010000003.1, from coordinate 8,717 downwards.
ATATTCGCCGACGGGCGATCAGCCGCAGGCGATCCGAAGCCTGACGGAGGGGATCCTCGACGGGCTGAGAGAACAGGTCCTCGTCGGGGTGACGGGAAGCGGCAAAACTTTCACGATGGCGAACGTCATCGCCAACGTTCAGAGGCCGACCCTCGTGATCGCCCACAACAAGACGCTCGCGGCGCAGCTCTGCAACGAACTAAGAGAGTTTTTCCCCGAAAACCGCGTGGAATATTTCGTTTCCTATTACGATTATTATCAACCCGAATCGTATATTCCGTCGACGGATACTTATATCGAAAAAGATCTCTCCATCAACGACGAGATCGATAAACTCCGCCACAGCGCGACCTGTTCGCTCGCCGAGCGGAGGGACGTGATCGTCGTCGCGTCCGTTTCCTGTATTTACGGTCTGGGCGCGCCCGAGGAGTATTTTGCCCTCGCCATCTCTCTCAGAGAAGGCATGACCATCGAGAGGGACGAGTTGATGAGAAAACTCGTTTCCCGCCAATACGAGAGGAAAGACGTCGATTTTTCCCGTTCTTCCTTCCGCGTCCGCGGGGACGTGGTGGAAATATTTCCCTCGTCGAACGACGAGATTTACGTCCGCGTGGAATTTTTCGGCGACGAGATCGAAAGGATCTCCGAATGCGAATTCGTCAGCGGCAGAGCGGTGAAAGAATTGCGGCACGTCGCCATTTTCCCCGCGAGTCACTACGCCGTCTCGGATGAAAAAATGGAAGATTGCCTCAGACGCATCGAAGAGGATATGGTCGCCGAGGTGGACGCGCTGAAAAAGCAGGAGAAACTGCTGGAAGCGCAGAGGCTTCAGTCCCGCACCCGCTACGACCTCGAAATGATGCGGGAGATCGGCTATTGCAGCGGAATTGAAAATTACAGCCGCTATTTCGACGGCAGAAAGGAAGGGGAGCCGCCTTTCACCCTTCTCGACTATTTTCCCAAAGATTTTATCGTATTCATCGACGAGAGCCACATGACGATTCCGCAGATCCGCGCCATGTACAACGGCGACCGCTCGCGCAAGCAGAACCTCGTCGATTTCGGTTTCCGGCTCCGTTCGGCGTATGACAACAGACCGCTTACCTTCGAGGAATTCGACGGCAGGGTCGGGCAGCTCGTCTGCATATCGGCGACGCCCGCCCGCTACGAACTCGACCGGGCGGACAACCTTGCCGAACAGATCATCCGCCCCACGGGTCTTCTCGACCCCCCCGTCGAAGTGCGCCCCACGAAAGGGCAGATCGACGATCTGCAGGCGGAGATCGGCAAGGTGATCTCCGCGGGCGGCAGGGTGCTCGTCACCACGCTCACCAAGCGGATGGCGGAAAGTCTGACCGATTACCTGAAGGAGCAGGCGGTCAAGGTGCGTTACATGCACAGCGACGTGGACACCCTCGAGCGGATCGACATCATTCAGGAACTCCGCCGCGGGGATATCGACGTCCTCGTCGGCATCAACCTTCTCCGCGAGGGGCTCGATCTTCCCGAGGTGCGGCTCGTCGCCATTCTCGACGCGGATAAAGAAGGTTTCCTGAGAAGCGATACCGCCCTCATCCAGACGATCGGCAGGACGGCGAGAAACGCGGAGGGGCGGGTGATCATGTACGCCGACGTCGTGACCGACAGCATGAAACGAGCCATGGACGAGACGGCGAGAAGGCGCGCCATTCAGCAGAAGTATAACGAGGAGAACGGCATCGTTCCGAAAACCATCGTCAAAAAGATCGTCAACACCCTTGAAATCAGCAAAAAGACCGATCGGACCAAGGAGATCCGCGCGCAGGATATCCCCGACGAGATCGAAAAACTCAAAGCCCTCATGAAGGTGGCTTCGGCGAATCTCGATTTTGAAAAGTGCATCGAGATCCGCGACACCATCGCCGTGCTGAAGAGAAAAATGAGAGGATAACGTGAAAACAGATTGTTATAAAGAACTGCCGTCCGGCTATCGGGAGGACAAAGTCGTCGACGCGAAAAACGTCCGGTTCGGGGTGATCATGAACGTCGTCGCGCTCGTCGTCACCGTCGCGACGTACCTGCTCGTCGACCTGGTTTTTGCGGGCAGACTGACGATTAGCGATCTCTTCCGCTTCGATTTTTCCGAAGGGGCGGGCTCCCGCTACGTCGCGGAAGTCCTTCTTCCCCTGGTCGTCCTCGCCGTCGGGATGATCGTCTGCATCGTCCTGCACGAACTCGTGCACGGTGCGGCGTATAAAATTCTCACGAAGGAAAAACTGACTTTCGGGCTGACGTGGAGCGCGGCGTACTGCGGCGTTCCAAATCTGTTCGTCGGTAAAAAAACGGCGTTGATCGCCGTATTGAGCCCCTTCGTTCTGTTTACCACCCTCTTCGTCGTCCTCGTCGCATGCGTCGGAAACACTCCTTACGGCATCGCCGTCAAACTGATCTTCGCCGTACATACGGGCGGTTGTGCGGGCGATCTGTACGACGCGGCCCTTCTTCTGTTCCGCTATCGCAAGGGCTGTCTGATGAACGACGACGGTCTCAGACAGGTCTTTTTCGTTCAGGACGGGCAGGAGGCCCGCGGTTGAATCGTATGATAAACTACATTAAGATAAAAGGCGCAAAAGAAAACAATCTGAAAAACGTCGATCTGACCATTCCGAGAGACAAACTCGTGGTTTTCACGGGGCTTTCGGGAAGCGGAAAATCGACGCTCGCTTTCGATACCATCTTTGCCGAGGGGCAGAGAAAGTATATGGAGAGCCTGTCGAGTTACGCGAGGATGTTCCTCGGACAGATGGAAAAGCCGGACGTGGAGAGCATCGAAGGGCTTTCTCCCGCCATTTCCATCGATCAGAAGACGACTTCCAACAACCCTCGTTCCACGGTGGGAACGGTGACGGAGATCTACGATTATCTCCGTCTGCTCTACGCCCGCGTCGGCACGCCGCACTGTCCGGAATGCGGGAGGGTGATCGAAAAGATCACCGTCGATCAGATCGCCGAACAGGTCCTCGCCATGCCGGAGGGCAGCAGGATCTTCGTCAACGCCCCCGTCGTGCGCGGCAGAAAGGGCGAGTTTACCAAACAACTGGAAGGGTACCGCAAGAGCGGATTCGCCCGCGTGCAGATCGACGGCGTCGTATACGACCTTTCCGAGGAGATCAAACTCGAAAAAAACGTCAAACACACCGTCTCCGTCGTCGTGGACAGGCTGATCGTGAAAGAGGGCATACGCAAGCGACTGACGGACAGTCTCGAAACGGCGCTCAAACTTGCCGAAGGGCTGGTCGTCATCTCCTGCGAGGGGGAAGAAAAAATCTATTCCACCAATTACGCTTGTCCCGAATGCGGCGTTTCGGTGGAGGAGATCGAACCGCGGCTCTTTTCGTTCAACAACCCTTACGGGGCTTGTCCGACCTGCAACGGGCTGGGTTTCACGACCAAGATCGACCCCAAACTCGTCATCGGCAATCCCAACAGAACTCTCCGTCAGGGCGCGCTCACCGTCACGGGGTGGAATCTCGATAACGGGAAGATCGCGGAGATGTATTTCTCCTCTCTTTCCAAGGCGTACGGCTTCAGTCTGGACGTGCCCGTCAAAGACCTCTCTCCCGAGGTCATGGATATTCTTCTTTACGGAACGCGGGGGGTGAAGGTGCGTATGACCTATAAGACCCGCACGTTCAGCGGCAATTACGAATCGGCTTTCGAGGGGGTCATTCCCAATCTCGAACGCCGTTACCGCGAGACGACGAGCGATTACACCAAGAGCGAGATCGAAAAATACATGGTTTCCGCCCCTTGCGCCTGCTGCGGAGGAAAGAGACTCAAACGGGAGGCGCTTTCGGTCACGGTGGGCGATAAAAACATCGCCGATCTGTGCGATCTCTCCGTTTCCGGAACGCTTGCGTTCATCGACGGACTTTCGCTGACCGAAACGCAGAAGATCATCGGGAAGCCGATCGTGAAAGAGATCTGCGCCCGCCTGAACTTTCTGAAAGACGTCGGGCTCGACTATCTGACCCTTTCCCGGAATTCGGGAACGCTTTCGGGAGGGGAAGCCCAACGCATCCGTCTCGCCACGCAGATCGGGAGCGGGCTTACGGGGGTCCTTTATATTCTCGACGAGCCGAGCATCGGTCTCCACCAGAGAGACAACGAAAAACTCATCCGCACGCTGGAAAAACTGAGAGATCTCGGAAACACCCTCATCGTCGTCGAACACGACGAGGACACCATGCGGGCGGCGGACTATATCGTGGACATCGGCCCCAAAGCGGGCGTGCACGGGGGAGAGATCGTCGCGGCGGGCACGGTCGAGGACATCTGCGCGTCTCCCCGGTCGATCACGGGCGATTATCTCGCGGGCAGAAGGAAAATCGATATCCCCATGGCGCGCAAGACGCCGGACGGCAGGTGGCTGACGGTCAAAGGGGCGAGGCAGAACAATCTGAAAGGGATCGACGTCTCCTTCCCCGTCGGGTTGTTCACGGCGGTTACGGGGGTTTCGGGGAGCGGAAAGAGTTCGCTCGTCAACGAGGTGCTGCTGCCCGTCCTGTCCAACGCGCTCAACAATTCCAAAATGCGTCAGGGAGAGTTCGACGATATCGTCGGAATAGAGCATTTCGACAACGTGATCGCCATCGACCAGTCTCCCATCGGCAGGACGCCGCGAAGCAATCCTGCAACTTATACGGGGCTTTTCACCGTCATCCGCGAACTGTTCGCCACTTCGCCGGACGCCCGCGAGAGGGGTTATAAGGCGGGAAGGTTTTCTTTCAACGTGGCGGGGGGCAGATGCGAACGCTGTTCGGGCGACGGCATCATCAAGATCGAAATGCACTTCCTGCCGGACGTCTTCGTCCCGTGCGAGGTGTGCAAGGGCAAGCGGTACAATTACGAGACTCTCGAAGTGAAATACAAGGGAAAATCGATCGCCGACGTCCTCGACATGACGGTGGACGAGGCGGTGGAATTTTTCCGGAATATCCCTCGGGCATACAATAAAATCAAGACTCTTCAGGAAGTCGGTCTGGGGTATATCCGTCTGGGACAGTCCTCCACGACCCTTTCGGGCGGGGAAGCGCAGAGGGTCAAACTCGCGACCGAACTGTCCAAGCGGTCGACGGGGAGAACGCTCTACGTTCTGGACGAACCGACGACGGGACTTCACAGTTACGACGTGGAGAAACTCATCGGCATTCTGAACAAACTCCGCGACTCGGGCAATACCGTCGTGGTCATCGAACACAATCTCGACGTCATCAAAGTCGCCGATTACGTCGTCGATCTCGGTCCCGAAGGGGGAGACGGCGGCGGGACGGTCGTCGCGACGGGGTCTCCCGAGCAGGTCGCCCGGGCGGAGGGAAGTTATACGGGACGGTTTCTCGCTAAAATATTTGCAAAGGAGAGATGTCAATGATCAGAGATCAGTTCAAGGACGTGAAAAAGGTCACGTCGAAGGAAAGCCGCAAAAAGAATCAGATGGGCGAACGCAATTTCTACGCCACGCAGATCCCCAAACTGAAAGAGGTGACCCACGCGATCGGCGTCTCCTCGACGATCACCTTCGTCGTCTTCGCGCTGGTGTATCTCCTCGTCGTCTTTCTCTTCGTCGCGACGCGCGGCACCGAGGAGGAATACAGCCTGACGAAATTCGTCGTGTGGTCGTGCGTATTCGGCGCGCTGTGCGTCTGGATGCTCGTCTGGTTTTTCATTCTCAAACCGAGAAGGCTCGCACGGGCGGAACTCTACCGCAAGGAACTCGAAAAGATCAACCGCGCGCAGGTCAGCAAGGCGGCGGGCGCGTATAAAGTATACGGTTCGGCGTACGAAGAAGAGGTCCGTCGGGAACACGACGAACTGAAACCCGTCGTCCCCTCTTCGGCGGTCCCCGCAGGCGGGGAAGTCGGGAGCGCGGAGCAGACGGAAGAAGTTTCCTCTCCCGCGACGCTTTCGCCCGAAGAAAAAGACGGAAAAGGCGGAGAAGAGGACGTCGGGGCGTAAAAATTCAAAAAATAAACGGAAAAGTAATTCTCAAACGATTGACGGAAAGGGGCGAAATGTGATATCATAATCGGAGAATCACGCGCCCGCGGGCGGAGGCTGACCGAATGAAATTCGACAATTACGACGTCGCTCTCATCACCGACGAAAAGGAGAGGCTGTATTATCTCGGTTTTCACAGCACGGCGGGTTACGTCGTCCTGACGGAAAAGAAAAAAATTTTCGTCGTCGACGGGCGGTATATCGAAGCGGCGAAAAAAGTTCTTTTGCCCAAGGGGATCGAGGTCGTTCTCGGCAGCGACTATTCTCCCTTTCTCCGGTACGCGGAGGAAAACGGCGTAAAAACGGTGGGGATCGACTTCACGAAAACCACTCTTTCGGAATACGAGACGCTGAACTCTTTCGGTTTCCGTTACGTGGACGTATCCGAAGAGATCCGCCGGGAAACCGCCGTCAAGACGGAAGAGGAACTCGCCTGCCTGCGCAAGGCGTGCCGCATCGCCGAACGGTCGTGGAAAGAGGTCCTTCCCGAGATCCGCGTCGGCATGACGGAGAGAGAACTTGCCAACAAACTGGAATTCAATTTTAAAAAGTACGGGGCGTCGGGCACGTCGTTCGACACCATCGTCGCTTTCGGCAAAAACGCCGCCGTTCCCCATCACGAAACGGGCGACGCGAAACTGAAGGAGAACGAGTGCGTTCTCATGGATTTCGGCTGTCTTTACAAGGGCTATTGCTCGGATATGACGAGGACGATGTTCTTCGGCGAACCGGACGAGAAATTCCTGCACGCCTATCTCGCCGTGCTGACGGCGCACAGAAAGGCGGCGGAGGGGATCCGTGCGGGCATGACGGGCAAAGAGGCGGATCAACTCGCGAGGGACGTTCTCGAATCTCTCGGATACGGCAGATATTTCACCCATTCGCTCGGACACGGGATCGGCGTGAACATTCACGAATATCCTCTGCTTTCCCCGAAGAGCGGGTGGACGCTGGAAAACGATATGGTCTTCTCCAACGAGCCGGGGGTCTATCTGAACGGGAAGTTCGGCATCCGCATCGAGGACAGTTGCTGTCTGTCCGACGGAAAATACGTCAGTTTCATGCGGGACGACAAATCGCTGATCGTCCTCGACGGCAAGGGGAACGTCCGCAGAAGAAAAATGTTTCAAAATACGTAATCGGGTCGGAAGGAGCCGGAAAACCTGAGGGGATACGGTCCGAAAGACTGAAATATAAGGAGTTTTTTATGGTATTAGCAGGAGATTTAAGAAAAGGCGTCACGATCGAATACGAAGGAAAAGTCTGGACGGTCGTCGACTTTCTTCACGTCAAACCCGGCAAAGGTGCGGCTTTCGTCAGAACGACCCTGAAAAACGTCGTCGACGGCAAGGTGCTTCAGATCACCTTCAACCCGACCGAAAAGTTTGAAAACGCCGTCATCGAGACGAAAAAGATGACTTATTCGTACAACGACGGCGAACTTTACTACTTCATGGACGAAGAGTACAACATGGAGCCGTTGAATTTCGATCAGGTGGAAGACGCTCTGAAATGGATCAAGGAAAACGATCCCGTTACCGTGAAGTTCTATAAGGGCAAGGCTTTCTCCGTCGATTGCGAAAACTTCGTCGAACTTCTCGTGACCGAAGCGGAACCGGGCGTCGCGGGCAACACCGCCACCAACGCCACCAAGAGGGCAAAACTCGAAACGGGCGTGGAGATCCAGGTTCCCATGTTCGTCAACGAGGGCGAGACCATCCGTATCGACACCCGCACGGGCGAATACATGGAAAGAGTCAAGAAATAATCCGTTTAACGATTGATACCGGTCTTTCCGCAAGCGTTTCGCGAGGGGAAGAGCGGTTGTCGGGGCAGGGCGTACGGCTTTGCCCCTCTTTCTTTCGGAGGAGGAAAAAATCCGATGAAAAAAAGCGTGCTCGTCACCGGAGGATCGGGGGCGATCGGCGAGGCGATCTGCCGTCTGTTTGCCGAAGAGGGATATTTCGTCGGCGTTCACTGCCGCTCGGGCAGAGAAAAAGCCCGTCGGCTCGCGGAGGAACTCGGCGGGCTCGCGCTCTCTTTCGACGTTTCCGATGAAAGCGAAGTGGCGGAAGGGATCCGCACATTCGCCGCGGCGGCAGGGGGGCTCGACGTCCTCGTCAACAACGCGGGGGTTGCTCTTCCCGTCAAGACCTTTCTCGACGCCACGGAAGAGGAGTTCGACCGCGTGTTCTCCGTCGACGTGAAGGGAGTGTTTTTCGCGATGAAACACGCCGTCCCCTTTATGCTGGAAAAAGGGGGGAGCGTCGTCAACGTCTCTTCGGTGTGGGGGCTGTGCGGCGGGTCCTGCGAGGCGGTTTATTCGGCGGCGAAAGCGGCGGTCGTCGGGCTGACAAAAGCGGCGGCGAAGGAAGTATCTTCCCGCAAGGTCAGGATCAACTGCGTCGCCCCCGGCTATATCGATACCCCCATGAACGGCTGGATGAGCGCAGAGGAGAGAAGGAGTCTCGAAGAGGAGATTCCCCTTTCCCGCGCAGGCAGTCCCGAAGAGGTCGCGCGCGCCGTGTTTTTTCTCGCCGCGCAGGCGGATTACGTCACGGGGACGACCCTCAACGTTTCGGGCGGATTCGTGATCTGACTTCTTTCGTTTTCCGGAAGAGATCGGACGGGACAGAAAAGGAGAAAATTTTGTGTAATTGAAAAAATTCTCTTTCAAAAAG
>CAMAJQ010000002.1 GCA_945835865.1 uncultured Clostridia bacterium | reverse complement strand
CGGGGATCGGCGCCGTTTCGGCGATCGCCTATTCGGCGGCAACGGAGATTTTCAGGCTTTTCCGCGAGGAAGGAAAGACCGTGCCCGTGGGCGTGCTCTCTCTGCCCGTCGGCGGAACGGGGATCGCCTGCTGGTTGCCGAGATACGCCGCGGAGGAAGATTCCGATTTCAAACGGGTGCTCTCCGGAGGATATCTCCCCTATAAAACGGACGGCTCGACCATTCATTACACCGATTTTACCGCTCTGTTCAATTATAAAATCGCGCCCGTCGTCAACTACAACATCGGCGGAACGCTCTGGTATCAGGGGGAAACGGACGCAGGCAATGCGGATATGTACCGCGCCGCTCTCGAAAAACTGATCACTTCCTGGGGGGAAGAATTCCGCTTCGGGGAAGAAGGAATGCCCTTCGTCATGAGTCAGATCGCTCCCTTCAACACGGGCGCGTATGAAAACACGACGACGGCGATCGTCGCTTTCAACACCGTTTTCTCGGAAAACGCGGCGACGAAGAGCACGAGGAGCGCCGTGGCGATTTACGATTGTCGTCTCGAATACGAACTCGGAGACGGCGCGACCATCCACACCCGCTACAAAAAGGAAGTGGGGGAGAGAATGGGAAAATCGTATTTCAACGTCGCCGTCAAAGGCGGCGCTGCGGACGGGCTCGGGAGTCCGGAAATGGTCTCGGTCACCCCGTCCGGGAACAAACTGATCGTGAAATTTTCTTCCGTCGGCGAAGGCTTGCGGAGTAAGGACGGCTTGCCGGTCACGGGGTTTGCCGTCGCCGGAGCGGACGGCAACATGATCGCGGCGGAAGCGGAGATCACGGCGCCGGATACGGTGGAACTCACCAGCCGCCGCGTCGGAGAACCCCTCTGGTGCACCTACGCTTACAGCAGTCTGAATATGCGCTCAAACCTCGTCAATTCCGAGAATTGCGCCGCGCTGCCCTTTGCGTATACGAACGGAGTGCTGACCGATTCCAGAAACTACTGCCAGCACGATTATCTCTCCTGCGACGTCCTGACGGCGTGGCGCTTTCTGCCCGTCGTCATCGAGAACGGCCAGCCCGTCTATAAGGCGGGTTACGTTCCCCTGTTCACGGCGGAAAACGCGGTTTTCTCTTCCGACCGGGACGACGCTCTGCGGGGCAACTGTCTGCGGGTCGAGGCAGAGAGCGGCGCGGCTTTGAGCATTCCTCTCGATTATCCTTACGACGTCCATCAGTTCAACCGTTTCACCCGTTTCGCCTTCTGCGTCAAGGGGGAGACGGCGGTCGGCGAAGTGACCGTCGTCGTCGGCGATCGGAGGATCGTCCTGACGAAAGAGACCGAGGAGTCGGCGGGCAACGGTTATACCCGTTACGTCTTCCTTCTCCGCGAAGTGACGGCGGACGGGACGGCGCAGTCGGATTACAGATACCCCGACCGCCTCAGCCGGTTGGAGATCTCTCTCGGCGAAGGAACGGGTTATATCGACGAGATGGAACTCTTCTGATCCCGCGAGGGCGTCCGACACCGGAGAAGTCCGGAGCGGACGGAAAGGGTTTTTCCCGCAGGGGAGAAAAAAACCAAGACTAACCCGCAAAGCAGAAAAACAGATCAAGTATAATAAGTTTTGCCCCTTTTGCTCTTGAAAGGGCAGGGGAAATTCGGTATAATGGGAAAGCTTCCTCAGCAGGAGAATCTGCGGGGAGAGGCGCGTTCCCGACGAGGGAAGGGAACGGAGGAAACGACGTTGGAAAAAAATTATTCGTATCTTTACAATCCGCTCGCGACCTACCGGAATCCGCTGATGCGTTTCCGGTCGGAGTATTACGTTCTGGAGACTTCTTCCGAAGGGAACGTCGGCATTACGGGACTCGGGGTGCCCGCCGACGGAGAAGGGAAAGGCGCGGGAAGCGCGTTCGCCTCGGAGGTCAAATCGACCGTGTATCTGCTGGAGGACGGGAAAGCCGTCCCCTGCGACCGGACGGAACTCTGTTATACCGCTCCCGAATGGTATTGGTGCGCGCCCAATAACTACCGCATCGTCGAAGCGGGAAGATACGTCAATCAATTCGATATGCTCTACCTGCGTTTCGGCGCAAGCGGGATCCGCGGACGGCTGGAGGTCTTCGCTCTTCCGTACGGGTTTATTCTGACGGCGGACTGCATTTCTCCGGAGGAAAAGACGTGCGGTCTCCGCTACGAAGCGGAATTTCCCGAAGGCGTCGTCCTTCCGGACGGAAAGGGCGGCGCGGAGATCCGCACGGGCGGAGGACGCTTCTTCGTCCGCGGAAACGAGGGCACTTCCGTTTGCGCGGAGAAGAACAAACTCGTTCTGACGCGTGAAAAATTTACGGCGGGAAAAAGTTTTTGCGGGCTTTCGGCGAAGTTTTCTTTGGAGAGGGAAGAGGAAGTTCTTCCGTCCGTTTCGTATGAAAGCGTCTTTCCGGAAAATACTTCTCTCGTTTACGACGAAAAATACGGGATATGGAATTTTGATCTCGAGGAAGAGGCGGAACCCCTCGATTTCAACGATCCCGTCCAAAGAAACGTTTACGACCGCATCCGTTTCCGCATCGGAAATCCGACGGATCGACCTGCGCGCGTCGCGCTCTGTTTCCGGAAATCCGGATTCCGCTTTTCGGTGACGGGGATGTCCCCCGTGCTGAGGGATTGCGCGACGGGCGAGCCGACGGGGGAAGCCGTTCAGATCACCAAGGACTGGCACTTTCATCCCGATAAAAAGGAATGCGGGGAATGGTTCGCGTGCGACGCCGACGATCCGAGAAGGTTATACGAGGGGAAATGGTCGCACTTTTACGTCGTTCTGGAAGTTCCCGCGCGGGGCGCTCTCGAAAGAGAATACGTCTGCGCTTACGAGAACTGGGGAAAGTACTGCGCGGTGTCTCATTCTCAACTCTCCCTCGTGGGGTGGGGAGGATACCATATCTGGGAGCAGACGGCGTTCGGCTCTCACGGCGAGACCTTCTGTTATCAGATGGACGAGAGTTCGAAATGCGGTTCGGTCATCGCGGACGTCCGTCCGCTCTATACGTCGGGCACGTACGGAGCCGGTCGGAAATACGACTGGTCGGGCAACGTCGGGGGCGGCGAACTTCTCAATTACGAGAGAGAGGGAAAGCGTTTCGACCTGTGCGACGCTCTCATCGATTTCGCGGCGCAATGCCCCGTGCTGACGGAAACCCGCTATCGTCTGCAGTCGGAAGACGGGAAGATCTCCTGCAGCCTCACGGTCAACGAAGGGCGATCTTTCGACGCGGCGAAGGTCTTTTTCACTTATCGTCTGACGTTCAACGAAAGTTTTTCGTACGACAGGCTGGAATATTTCGGGTTTCCCTCTTCGCGCTACGCGCGGAAGATGTTCGGAAAATTCGCTTTCGGCGAGGGAAACGCCGTGCGGGAGACGTTATCTTTCCGGGAAACGTCCGGGGAGAAGATTTTCTCCTGCGGAGAGAATCAACCCTGGTTTTTCTTCTACGGCGTGCCGCAGAGGGGAGAACCGGATTTCGCCGCTCTGACCGAAGCCGAAAAAAGGCTTGCGGAGGATCAGAACTCGAACGTTCTCCTGACCGTGCGGCGTTATGCGGAGCGGGTGGGCGGAAAGACCTTTTCCGCGCCGGATCCCGTCCTTCGCAGGGAAGGGGACCGTTCCCTTTTCGGTCTCCGTTCTCACGGGAACGGAAGGGTGGAAAAGGGGGATTATGCGGAGATCTGTCTCGAAATGACCGTTCTGCCGCAAAGATATGTGGATTTTTACGGAAACTGCCTTTATTTCGACGAGAGGAAGGGGGATTTCGGAACGCCGGATCTCGCCGCGTTCGTCTCTTCGGGAAACGCCGTCCGGACGGAGGTCGTCAAGGGTCGCCTGATCGGAGAATATCCGATCGTCCTCCGCGCCGAGGACGACGAAGCCGTCTTCCGCCTGAAAGGAGGGCTCGGACTGGTCAACGTCCGTGTCGAAGGGCTTTCGGATTATCGGGGGCTTCGTTTCGAGAAGAACGGGATCGCCGTAGACGACGGCGTGCACGGCGGGGATTTCTGGCAGACCGACCGCAGCGAAGACGGAACGTTCCGCGTTTCCGTATCGCTGGATAACGGGGAAGGGGAAAACCTCTTCGCCGTCAGAAGACAAATAACCGCGGAAGCGGTAAAATAAATGGAGGAAAAAAAAATGAGCAGAATCACCAAACGCTTGAGCATCGCCGCGTTGAGCATCCTGTTCGTCGTCTGCGGGACTTTTTCCCTTGTGTTCGGCATGACGACGGCGGAAGCTTCTTCGGTCGGCGGCTACGTGAATCTCTGTGAAAACGGAGATTTCGAGAAAGAGTATACGTCCTGGGGCGTGAACGGAAATACGCCGGAAAGAACGTACGACACCGACCGCGCGTCTTACGTCGGAAAACTCGTCGGCCCGGGATGGGTCCAGACGAGGATCTGGAAAGCGGAGTTCGTGATCGGGTGCGAATTCAAAGTGACCTTCGCCCTGAAGATCGATTCTCCCGTCGCGACCAACGACAATCAGTATCTTCTTCGCCTGAAGGGGAACGACGGATCCTGGCTGAACGACAGTTACGTTACGGGTTTCGGCGAAAACGGACTTCTCGAGACGGGCAAGTGGAACGCCGTTACCGTCTATTTCGCCATATACGACAATCTTGACGGAACGTATACCGTCAAGGGCGGGACGGACAGAAGCAATTACGGTTTCAGTTACGTCACGAACGCCGCCGAACTCGGTTATCTGGACGTCGCCGTCGGATGCGGCAATATCGGTTCGACCACGGCGTGGTATATCGACGATTTCACGATTGAAAAGTGCGGCAATACGGGCGCGGGCGAGTGGACGAACGGCGATTTCGAAACCGATTTCGGCAATTCCTGGGGTGTCAATTCTTTCGCGGCGACGCACGTCTGGTATTCGGACGCGGCGACCGGGTCGCACGCTGCAAAACAGACGGGCGGAGGCTGGCTGAGTAACCGCCTGTGGTCGGCGAAACTCGTCGCAGGAAAAGTTTATCGGATCAACCTGGATCTGAAGGCGGAATCGCCCAACGCGACGACCGACAATCAGTTCCTTCTGAAATTCAAGGCGAACGACGACGAAGCGGGCGCCGTTTACGGAGATATCGGCTGTAACGGCGGTATCGAGACGAACGTTTACAGACAGTATGTTTATTACGTGAAACTCGTCGGCGGAGAGGACGGTTCCATGACGCTTTTCGGCGGAAAGACGAGAAGTACGCTCGCCGCTACGGCGATCGTCTATCAGCCGGATAAGGTTTCCCATCTGGATATCCAGTTCGGGTGCGGCAATATCGGTACGACCACGGCGTGGTACGTCGACAACTTCGTCTGCACGGACGTCACTCCGCCCGAACCGGAAGTGAGATACAACGCGGCGATCACCGTCGTTTACGAGGACGGCTCCGCGGCGGAAGGATTCCGGTACAAACTGAGCGGAGACTACGAGTCTGCCGCCGTTCAGAACAACGTCGTGACCGTTTCGAACTATGCCGGAGATATCGATTATATCTTCTCCAAGGCGGGTTACGTCACCGCCGGCGGTACGCTCGCCGAGGGAACGGAAAGCCTTACCGTCGTCCTGAAAAAGAGACAGATCACTCCCGACGAGACCAAGGCGGACGGCAATCTGTTCGGCTATTACGGATTTGAAGAACAGGACGTCATGGCGGAAATGGATCAGATCATTCATCCCAACGGCTGGGAAGTGTTCGTGAACGGCACCGCGGGTACGGTGGGCGTGCAGGTCACCGACGAGGAATCCTATCTCGGAAACAATTCCCTGAAGGTCACCTGCGGAACGGACCGCTTCGTCACGAGGATCATCGGCGAAGTCGCTCAGACCCATCACAGCGACCCGGGCGTCCTCTATCACGCTGTATATTACGTCAAGGGCACGACTCCCGGAATCACCTTGCAGCCGAGCACGGTCGTGCAGGTGTACACTGCCGATTCGAACAATTTTGAGTCGGGCTGGGGTCCGGATACGTATACCAACGTCATTCCGCTCGGCAATCCGGTCGCGATCTCCGATTCGGAATGGACGAGGATCGACGTCGAATTCCTCTATCGTTTCGAAGGAAAGAAAGTCTACGTCGAGAGCGCTCTCGGAACGCAGGAATACGAATTTGAAAACGACGTGACGCACGTCGGTTACTTCGATCTTTCTTTGAACGGAGAAGGGGTCTATTATCTGGACAACGCGGCGCTGTTCGCTTCTTACGACATCCGCGTGGAAGTTCTTGACGAAAACAACGAGTCCGTGACGGAAAACGTGGAATACGTCTTCACCGATTACATGGGGAAAGCGATTTCCGTTTCCGGTACGTACGCGGACGGCGCGTACTGCGTGAAAGGGCTTTACGGCACCTTCAACGTGCAGGCGACGGCAGGCGGCAAAACTTATACCGGTTCCGCCTCTAAAAATTATCCCGACATTCTGTTTGCCGAGGAATATACGGCGAGCGTGACCGTCCGCTATTGCGACGGGACCCCCGTTCCGACGGAAGCCGTTCTCGGCGTGTACGCGATGGACGGAGCCAAGGAAATCGAGGGCGAGTACGACGCGGAAAGCGGAAAATACTTCTTCCGCGGCGCGATGGGCGATCTTCAGGTCTCCGCTTTCGTGCAGGGAGCGGAACAGCACCGCACGGTGACCCTTTCCCGCTACGAGCCCGACGGCGTGTACGAGGCGATTCTCGTGCCCGACGCGGAGTACGGTCTGGAAGGCAACTCGGCATCCAACGGTAACGTCGAAACGCTCAATCAGATCGTCATGCTGAACAATACGGAATACACCTATCCCGGCGTCAGCAACATCCCGGTCGAAGGGAAATGGTTCTCCTTCGGACCCATCGTCTCCCTTTCGGACGAGGCGGCGGTCGGAAGCAAGTCTCTCAGACTGACCAATCTCGCGAGCAGACTCGCGGAAGACGATCCCGTCTACGCCCGGTATCTGCAGGACAACGAACTTGCCGACAGATCGTTCGGCGACCGCCTGGGTTACAGAGGAGGCAACGCTTATCTGCTCGACGGAACGGTCTATTCCTATACCTCCTTCGTCAAGGCCCCCGCGACGGAAACGTCCGTGACCTTCGATTTGATCTATCTCGTCACGTGTAACCTCAACAACTACGGACAGTTCAACCTCTGGTGCCCGGTCTCCGTCACCGTCGGCAGCCGGAATTGGGAAAAACTCGAAATGAGATTCTCCTTCTCGGTAGAAGAGGACGTTTCGGCGAACGAGTCCGGCATCTACGAACACGACAGATGGCAGGTCGTCTGCACGTACACTCTGCTGAAGAACGACGAAGTCCTGAAGGACTGCACGGGCGTTTACGGCTACGACGTCTACTCGCAGGGACAATATTACTTCTACGGCTTTGACGGAAACGGCGGTCTTTACGGATTTAACGGTATGACCGACAAAGAAGATACCGTTTCGGACGGAGGCGCTTCCTTCGGGTCGATTGCGAGCGTGGAACCCTCTTATCAGATCACGAACGGAACTTCCCTTCTGATCGACGGCGCGACGATGACGAGTCTTTACGACGCTCAGATCACCGTGCTCGACCGGGAACTCGCTCCGAACACTTCTTTCCCGTGGCTCAAACTCGTCGACCGCTATACGGGCGAGATCCTCTTCTACGAGGCGGCGGAATGCTTTGACGCCGAAACGGGGAAATACGTCGTCGAAGGGCTCTTCCACTCCTACGACGTTTACGCCTGCGATGAAAACAAGCAGGTGATCGCGGGACTGATCGGACAGTCCGTTTCTTCCGAAGTTCCCGCCTGCGTCGTGGAATACGAGTACGACATGGTCCTGACCGTGACCGATCAGGACGGCAACGCGGTGACCGACCTCACCGTCCGCATTCTTCTCGCGAACGGTTCGACGGTGAACGCGACCGGCAACGGAGACGGAACGTATTCCTACTCGGGTCTGACGGGCGTCCGTTCGATTACCTTCCGCAAGGCGGCGGGTTCCGAAAACGATTACACCTTCCCGAACGGGGTGACGGTGAGTTCCGCGGATTGCGTCAAAACCGTGACGGTGACGCTGAACGTTCCCACGCAGTCCGAAGGATCTTCTCCGGAAGAAAGCGCGGCGGAAAAAGCCGGATGTCTCGGCAGCGTAAACGGCGTAGCGGCGCTCGGACTTTTCGTCCTTGCCGCGGCTGCTCTCCCGCTGTTCAGAAAGAAAGAAAAAGCAGAATAAAGCACGAAAGACGGAAACGCCGTTTCCCCTCGGAAAGAGGGGAAACGGCAAAGCCGTCCGACAGGAGATCTCGTAGATGAAAAAAGGAATAGCGAAATTTAACGCGAGAGGCGGTCGGGCTCCGATCGGAGGGGTGTTCCCCGACGGAAAGATCGGAGGGACGGGAACGGGCATGAAAAGGAAATACAACGCCGAACTGCTGTTGATCACGGCGCCGGCGCTGTTCAAGATCCTCCTTTTCTCCTTCGTTCCGCTCATCTGGCTGGTCATCTCTTTTCAATTTTATATCCCTTCCGGCGGCATACTCGGAAGCGAATGGGTGGGATGGGACAATTTCAGATATCTGGTGACGTCCAACACCTTCTTTTCCATGGTGAGAAACGCCATCGTCATGAACCTGCTGGATATTTCCGTGGGGACGGTCGTCGGCGTGCTGCTCGGACTTCTCATGTTCGAGATCACGGTCAAGATACAGGTCAAAGTGCTTCAGACCATTTTCTTTTTCCCGTATTTCATCACCTGGGCGATCGCCGGCGCGCTGATGGACGCGTTTATCGGGGACGCCGGATATATTACCGTTCTGATCAAGTCGATCACGGGTAAGGAAATCGATTTTTACGCCCGGCCGGATCTCTGGTGGGGCATCCTGTGTTTTATGGGCGTCTGGAAAGGCGCGGGCGTTTCCGGCGTCGTCAATTACGCCGTTCTGCTCGGCGCGGACAGGGAAATGTACGAGGCAGCCGATCTCGACGGCGCGACGAGGTGGCAGAAGATGATCTATCTCTCCTTGCCGTATATGAAAAACATGCTCGTCGTAAACGTCATCATGAGTTGTTCCAACATTCTGAGATACGATTTTTCCAAAGTGTATTTCTGCACGGGGAATTACTCCACCTTGTACGATACGACGGAAGTGATCGAGACGTATATGTACCGCGCGCTGAGGACGAGCGGACTTTACGAACCGAGTACGGCGGCAGGCTTGTTGCAGAGTTGCGTCGGGCTGGTCCTGTGCGCCGTGGCGAATTTCATTACCCGGAAGATCTCTCCCGAGAGTTCGCTGTTCTGAAAGGAGGGAAACCGTGAAAAAAAGAAACAATTCTCTGCAACACTGGACCGTCGGCTCCGTCTGCGGCGTTTATCTTCCTCTGCTGATTTTCGCCCTGCTCTGTCTCATGCCCTTCGTCATGGTGGTATCCACTTCCTTCAGCGAATCGGATCTGATCGAGGAATTCGGGTGTTCCTTTTTCCCGAAAGGGTGGTCGATAGACGCCTATAAGACGATTTTCATCTATCCCGACCAGATCCTGAACTGTTATCTCAATTCCATCGTCATCACCGTCGTCGGAAGCGTGCTCAACGTCTTTCTGACGATCACCGTCGCTTATCCGATCTCCAAACTCGATTTTAAATTCAGAAGCGCGATCACCTTCGTCATGTTCCTGACCACGGCGTTCGGAGCGGGGTTGGTGCCGCAATACATCCTTTACAAATCCTATCTGCATATCTACAATTCCTGGTGGGTGCTCATCTTGCCGCAATGCGCCAGCGTCGGGCACATCATTTTCCTCAGGATCTTCTTTCAGGCGGTGGACGGCGCCTATTACGAAGCCGCCAAAATCGAAGGGGCGAACGAATTCACGGTCATGTTCCGCATCGCTACGCCTCTGGTCGCTCCGGGCGTCGCCACGGTTGCGTTTTACAGCGTTCTGATGTATTGGAACGACGCGACGAGCGCCCTGTATTTCCTGGATACCGATTCTAAATTCATGCCGATATCGGTCTATATCACGAGAATGAGTCAACTGATCGTGTTTTTGCGCGAAGTAAAAGCGGGCGTGTATCCGGGGATCTCTCTCGGCAATATGGATATTCCCGAATATACCCTTCAGATGGCGGTCGTCGTCGTGTCGGTCGCCCCGATGCTCTTCGTCTTTTCGTTCTTCCAGAAGTATTTCGTGAGCGGATTGACGACGGGCGGCGTAAAATAATATTTCCGGGGCTTGCCCCGGCACCGAATCAGAACGGAAAGGAGGAACCTCTATGAAACTTTTTCAACGGATCACGGCGATCGCGCTCAGTGCGGTCACGGCTCTCGCCTTCGCAGGCTGCGGAAAAACCAGTCAGATCGATCCCACGCAGCATTACGAGGACGACGGCGAATACTACGAGATCAAATACTATCTTCCCATATCGACGGACGGAATTTCCACTTCCATTCCCGATATGGAAGAGGTGGAAGACGCGATCAACGAGATCATCTTCCCCAAATTGAACGCCCGCGTGCGGTTCGTTCAGATCCTGTATTTCAACTATAACGAGCAGATGACGACGAGGATCGCATCGGGCGAATATTTCGACCTCTGCTATACCTCTCCGACCATCAATTACTATTACACGAACGTCAAGAGAAAGGCATTTCTCGCCATCGATACCCTTCTGGAAGACTACGCCCCGCACATTATGGCGCAGGTTCCCGAATACGCCTGGAAGCAGGCGACCTGTCCGGACGGGTATATCTACGGGGTCGTCAATCAGCAGATCATTCCGCGTACGGACGCCTGTCTTCTCAATTCCTACGAACTCTTCGACGAATTCCTCGGGAAAAACGGCTACGACGGCTATACCTATAAAAATATTTATCAGTATATCCTCGACCAGAACATTCATCCCTACGACCTGTTGGAAGAATACGTCGGCTGGCTGAAGATCAACAACAAAGGTCTGGGCGGCAAAATGGGTGCTCTGGACGTCTGTAACTCCCTTCAGACCCGCTATCATTGGGACGACCTCGGCACGGGAATGCTCGTTCCCGGCGTGATCGACTGCGACGCCGACGCCTTGCAGGTATTCAATCAATTCACGACGGAAGAGTTTAAAGCGGACATTCAGCGCGCGGCGCGTATGTATAATTCCGGACTCATTCCGAAGACGATCAAAACGGGAGATTACGGCACGGATATGAACAATTACGACGTTCCCTCCCTCGTGACGTGGAAACCCAACGATATCCGTACGAATACCGAAGGGGAGGAGGGCGGCGCTCTCCGTCTCGGCGATCCGTATTATTACATATCCTACGTTCTCGGCACGATGACCGCCATTTCGTCCACCTGTAAAAATCCCGCCCGCGTGATGAAATTCCTCGATCTTCTCTGGACGGACTCCTCCATTCTCAACCTCCTTTGCTTCGGGATCGAAGGGGAGCATTTCGAGAAGACGGATTCGGCGGACGGATGTCAGATCTCCCTGACGGAAAACAGCGGCTTCTCCAACTATACGATGACGTGGGCTTACAGTTCGGAATTTCTGGACGGCGTCTATTATATCGATAAATACGACGAAAATCCCTACACGCAGTCCAAACAGATCAACGATACGGCGAAACTTCACGCCGCGATCGGTTTCTCCTTCGACGAGACGCCCGTCTCCACGCAGATGGCGGCGTGCAAATCGGTCTGCTCCACCTATCTGACCGAGTTCTCCACCGGTCAGCACGGCGATAAAGTGATGGAAATTTACGAGACGTTTATCGGAAAACTGAAGGCGGCCGGCATGGACGAGATCGTTGCGGAAAAACAACGTCAGCTCGACGCCTGGCTGAAGAAATGAGGAAAGCGAAATGAAAAGAGGAAAAACGATCAGATTTACCGCCTGGGCGCTCTGCGTTCTCGCGGCGTCCTTCTCCGTCTCCTGCTCGAAGGGGGGAGGAAAGGAATCGACGGGGGAAAGCCAGTCTTCGTCCGAACCGCCGGAGACGGTAGAAGTCTCGACGGAAAATGCGGAAAAGGACTACGTCTATCTCTCCTACGGTCAGGGGGATAAGTCGCAGAAACTCGATTTCCAGACGCCCGACTATATGCTGTCCGTCACGGCGGCAGAGGGCAGGATCTCCGGTCTGCAGCCCCTTTCCTACGGGGAAAAGCACTTCGTGCAGCAGGATTTCGATTCCGTCGCGTCGGCGGACACCCGCTTTTACGTTCAGACGGCAAAGGGATTGTCCTCGGCGACGGGCGTGCAGACGGTGGATAATTCTTCGGGTGAATCGAGCGGCAGGTATTGGAGACTTCTGGAAGGCGGAAGGTATAAGCAGAAGACGGACGTGCCGAAGTTGGTCTACGACAAGGAATCTTCTCTGTACGGACGGATGGAGATCGTCGCTTACCAGATGAATTTCCGTCTGGAATACGATCTGTTCTCTCCCCAGCGCCTCACCGACGCGATCCCCTTTTTCGACTTCGTTTCGGAAGAATACGACCGTTACTCCGTCGAGGAAGGCGGGAGAGCGGTCTTGCTGAAGAACGAAAACTCGGACGGCGTCGCCTTTCTCCTCCCTTCGGACGGCAGCGTGAGGGCGGAGAAGACGGAAGATAACGGCGTGCGTTTCACCTCGGCGGCGATGACCGTCCCGGCGAAAACGTTCACGGGGTTTGCCGTCAACGCCGTTCCGTTCACCGCGGGGGATCTCTCGGTCGTCCGCGAGGTCCTTGCGAGAGACGCCGTCGGCTACACCGTCGCAAGGCTTGCCCCCGAAGCGGACGGCAACGTTTCCACCCTCTACGAGGAATCGACGGGAACTTTGCTCATCGACGGCAACGTATCTTCGGGAAAGGCGTGGCACAGTTATAACGATCAGGCGGATTTCAACGCCTACGACGTCTTCTCCGTCACGCTGAAGAACGAGGGCGCGGAAGCGGTGAGATATCCCGTCTCGGTGCTGATGAACAACAGCCTTCTGAATTCGACGGAAAACGTCTTCCGCACGAGTTCGCCGTGCAGTCTGGTCGGGCTCTCCTCGTTTATCCGCGACGCCGCCGGCTACCCGATCGGAAAGCCCGTTCAGGTCAGCAAAAACTGGCACAGTTACGCCTCAAACGAAGTGGAGGCGGTCGCCCGCACCTATACGGGACAGTGGTACGTCGGAACGGTATACCTCGACGTCCCCGCAGGGGGAGAGGTGACGTACGAGTTCGTCACCGCCTACGCGAAATGGGGCGAAACCGAAGCGGCGAGCCACAGTCAGCTCAGCCTGATCGGATGGGATATGTACGATCTGTGGGAACAGCTCGCCGTCGGAGACTACGGGGAAAACATCTGTTATTACGTCAACGGCAACGGTTCTTCGTCCTGGATCCAGGATATCCGTCCCTTCTCCGTGAAATCTTATCACGGCAAGTACGTCAAATACAGTTGGTCGGGCAACGTGGGAGGAGGCGAATTCCTCCGCTATTCGGACGCCTACGAGCGCGTCCGCTACGTGAACGAGGTCCATTCCGACTTCCGTTCGCAGGGACCGAACATGACGGAAACGGATACTTTCGGCTATACCTCGGACGGAAAGATCTATACGCAGATCACCGCCAACCTTCTCCGGACGGACGACGTCACGAGGATCTATTACACGGTGGATTATACCTTCCTCGAAAACGTCGATTTCACCCGCATGACTCTCTTCCAGTATGCGACGGAGAGGTATCAGCAGGACTATTATAGGAAGTACGCTTACGGCAACGCCGACGGCGTGATTTTCGACGGCGACCAGCAGGTCGGTTATACGGACAGCTTCTGCACCGATATCGTTCCCCAGCAGATGGACGTGGCGGGGGAGGACCCCTGGTTTTTCCTCTACGATTTCGATTTCTCCAAGCGGGAGGAAACGAGCGGGGCGGCGTTCATCGTGAGAGAGTATAACGCCGAGATCAACGGAAAGACTTACCGGTCGCCGACCGTCAACTTCCGCAATTCTTCCGGACAGTTGACTTACGAACTGACGACCCCCGCCGAGATCGGAAAGACGGTCGCCAAGGGGAGCAAAATCAGCATGGTGATCGAACTGACCGTCCTTCCCGGAAACGCCGAATACTTTTACGGAAGAAGCGACTATATGAACGCGACCATCGATCTGTTCAATACGGCACAGCAGGCTCTGCAACAGGCGCAGGGAGGACGCGTCGAGGCGAACGCCTCCGTCGGCAGAGTGACGGCGAATTATCCCGTGACGATCTCCTGCGACGGAAACGCCGGCGAAACGGTCGCCGAATTCAGTCTGAAAGGAGGGCTCGGCTACGTGCCCGTCAAACTCTGCGGGCTGGACAGTTATAACGGATATAAACTGCAGGTCAGAAAAGACGGCGTCTGGACGGACGTCGATCAGAGCGTGAAAGGCAACGATTTCTGGCAGTGCGGATTCGACAACGCGAGCGGGAAATATTACCTGATCTACAACGTGAAGAACACTTCCGGCACGGCGTTCGGTGTGCAGAACGATTACCGCCTGATCGCGCGTTAAAAGAAAGCAGGCCCGCGGGGAGCCCCGCGAGCCTGCGTCTTCAAAAAAACGGTCATTCCTTTCGGAAATCGATGATGATCTTCTTATTGCCCGCCGTATGCGTGATCAGTCCGTACAGTTGCGCGGCTGCCTGTTTGCCGATCTGATACCCGTGCTGACGCAGGGTGACGAATTTCACGTCGGTGATCGAGGCGAGTTCTTCGTTGTCGTCGTCGTAGACGAAGATCCTGAGATCGCGGTTGCAACTCGCCTTGAGTTTGCGCGCGGCGTTGACGCACGCGAGGAAACTGATGCCGTTGATGGTGATGATGGCTTTGACGTCGGGGTTTTTGGTCAGAAAGGCGATGTAATCGTTCGTCCATTTTTCAATCGTCTGCGGAGGGCAGGGGTTTGCGGAAGCGTTCTGAAAATCGTTGTTCTCGTTATCGTAATAGCGGTCTAAAATGTATTGCCGCTTAATGATGACCCCGCGCGCGATAAAGGCGTCGATATATCCCCGATAACGGTCTAAAACGGAAGAAATATTGTAACTGAGGGGCAGAATGAGGGCGATATCCGTCACCCCTTCGTCGATGAGCGAGCAGACGGTATCGTAGGTCACGCCGTAATGGTTGCTCGCCACGAAACTCGCCTTGACTCCCTGGTATTCTCTGTCGATGATGACGATGGGCGTCTTGTCGACGACGAGTTGCAACAGGGCGCGGTTGAAGTAATTCCCGTCGACGGGAAAGATGATCATTCCGTCGTAGGGGCTTTCGGGGAAGGTTTTCAGAAGAGTCGTCTCGGACGTCTTGTTGTTGAAATGGGCGGTGAAAAAACAGTTGATGTTTTTCCGTCTGCAATAATCCTGAATGCCTAAAATGATCTGATTGACGTAATGGGATCCGAGGCTGTTCAGGCTGACCAGGAAGTTATAGACGGGCTTTTCGGGAGCGGAAGAGGTCAGGACCTTCGGGTTGATGAAACTTCCCTGCCCCTGACGGCGGACGATGAGATTTTTCTCCTGCAGTTTTTTCAGGGCGCTTTTCACGGTGATGCTGCTGACGCCGAGTTTGAGCTGAAGTTGTCTCTCGCTGGGAAGTTTGTAGTTTTCTTCGTCCGGATGCTGCTTGATGATATCCATGACGTAATCGATCACACGGTTATACAGAAAGTCTTTCTTCATCGGATCCTCCGCTGTGTGGAATTATATGACAAGTTATAATAATT
>CAMAJQ010000001.1 GCA_945835865.1 uncultured Clostridia bacterium | reverse complement strand
CGTCGTCTTCCTGATCGGATCCGTCAGCGCATCCGGCGTTTACTACGCCATTTATCATTTCGTCCGCAGACGCCAACTCGTCAAATGGGCGAAAGAGAACGCCCGCATGTGGGTAAACGGCGATTGGATCCATCTCCACATCAAAGACGTCGTCCGGATCGGATATCTGCATATCGATCAGGATTTTGAAAAATTGCACGTTTACGGCTACAACACCGACCCCGCCCCCGCAAACCAGAGTTCCGCCGGTCGGAAGAACACGGTTGCCCTGACGACGTGGAAATACGAAGTAGGGCGGGTATCGAAGAGTTTCTCGCGGGCGTCCAAAGAAGACGCTTACGAATACTACGGAAGTTACTGCGCGGAACGGAAAGTCCCGCTGGACGACGTGAAGAAGGTAAAGTACGGCGTTCACCGTATGGAAATCATTCCTTCCGACCGCGAAGACAAACTGCCGGTCAGACTCGAAGGCTATTTCGGCGACACCGCGAAAAGCGCCGCGCACGACGAAATCGAACAGCACTACGGAAATCTTTACTTTTTCCGTATGAGCGGAGCGCTCTCACGGAAATTGAAAGAGTTTTCTCTGCCCGAACAGCGACTGGAGTATTTAAAAGAGCAGTTCAATGAAGAAAACACCGTCTATCCCGAAATAAAAACTCTCCGCAACGCGGTGAACGATTACAGACGGAACGCGTGAATTTCCGTTCGGACAAAAGGGACCGCAGGTCTTACCGACCTGCGGTCCCTTTTCTCTATTCCTTCCGCGATTTCTCCGGAAAAATCTTCGCCATCACGTCAGAGTCGGCGCATCGCCCTCCGGGAAAAACAGAACGGGCACGCCGAGAGAACGGGCTTTTTTGACCGTGTACCAGGTTCCCCCGCGGCGGACGCGGAGATGCGCGAGGAGAAGAGAACTGTTTTCCAGCATGAAGTCGTTCCTCTTCAGCATGCAACCTTCTTTATATCCGTCCTCGAGGACGACTTTGTAATCCGCGCGGGAGAGATAGTCACGATAGATCTCCCTGTCCTTTTCTCTGAAATAATTCTCCTGTCCGACGCAAGGCACGACCGCCGCGATCCGCAGAGAAGGATCATCTTCCCGCAGTTTGAGAAGCTGACGGAAGCAAGCCGTATCGAACCCGATCGCCATGCCGACGAGGAAGACGCGGAACCCTTCGTCCGCAATCCCTTTCAGCGCGGCGGCAAGCGCCTCCTCGTCGAACCCGGCAGGAAGAACCCTGTGTCCGCTGACGGCGCACGTCTCGTTTTTCAGAAAGGGCGGAAGTCCGTTTTCCTTCACCCGTCATCACCTCACTTTCCCTCGCGACCGATCTGTCCGGCGTTATTCCGAAAGCGTTCTGATCGCTTTTTTATACATGATCCACTGCAGTTTCAGGTTTTCGAGCGAAACGTATTCGTTCGGCTGATGAACGGTAGACTCTTCGCCCGGCATTTCGGGTCCGAACGCCGTGCCTTCCTGCAGAGCGCGCGCGTACGTCCCGCCGCCGATCGCCATCGGCTGAAGATCGGAACCCGTCGTCTCGTTGTATATTTTCAGCAAAGTCTGCACGAGGAAAGAATTTTTGTCGTTGAACAGGGGACGCTGATGAGAGAGGATCTCGTACGGAGCGATCTGCGCGATTTTTTCCTCGACGACCCGGAAAGGGATCGTCGCGGGGTATCGGATATCGACGGAGACCGCGATCTTTCCGTTCTCGAGATCGATGACGTTCGGGCTCACGGTCAGTTTGCCCGTCTCGTCTTCAAGCGTCTTCAACCCGATCGAATCGTCGAACAGCGTCTCGACGATCCTGTGGTCGGCAAGCCCGTTTTCCGCGAGCAGAGAGAGCATGGGCAAAATGGCGTTTTTGCCTTTCTCGGGCATGGAGCCGTGCGCCGCCACGCCGTACGAAACGAGTTCGTCCCCTTCTTTTTTCACGTCGTCCGTCGGAATAAAATTTTCGTTTAAAGGACTTATGGAGACGCATCTGTCGCAAACCACGTTGATCCTTTCCCCGCCCTTCAAAGAGACGAGACGAGGATCGGCGTCAAAGAAAAACTTTAAGTGCAGAATGCCTTTTTCGGCGTATAACACGGGGAAATCCGCGTCGGGCGAAAACCCGAACCGGGGAAGCTCGGCGACCTCGCGGTAATGACGGATACAGCCCCAGCCGGACTCCTCGTCGCAGCCGAAGATGAGTTTGATCTTCTTTGCGGGGAAATACCCTTCGTCTTTCAGCGCTTTCATGCAGTAAAGGCATACGATTGCGGGCCCCTTGTCGTCCATCGTGCCACGCCCGAAAATTTTTCCCTCCGTCTCCGTCGCGGAAAAGGGAGGAAATCTCCAGTCGGAAAGTTTGCCGACGGGAACCACGTCGATATGACATAGAATCGCCATTTCCTCTTTTCCGTCACCGTAGACCGCCTCGCCGATATAGTTGTCGTAATTGACGGTGCGGAAACCGAGGCTCTCCGCAAGCGAAAGAACGTAGGCGAGAGCGTCGCGCACGTCTTTTCCGAAGGGCGCGCCCTCTTCCGCTTCTCCCTTGACGGAAGGAATGCGGACGAGTTCTTTCAGGCTGTTTTTCATGTTTTCAAACAATTCCTGGTCTTTTTTTTCAATTTCCATAAAAGTTCTCCCGAAAAATTTAAAATACCCGTTTAATTCATTATACACTTTTTTTATTTTATGGTAAAATATTTTTAAGACGTTTTTGCATTTTGGGGAGGAAATTTATGGGGGAAGAAAAGAAACCGCCGCAACTGCACCGCGACCACAGGCAGCGGATGAAGAACAGACTCGCCGAAAACGCCGATTCTCTCTCCCGCCACGAACTTCTGGAGATCCTGCTCTATTACGCCATTCCGAGGAAAAACGTCAATCCCCTCGCGCATCTGCTGCTCGAACGGTTTGGAACGCTGGAAAACGTTCTGCACGCGCAGGAAGAGGAACTTCTCTCGGTGGAAGGGGTCGGCAGGAGCACGGCGGATTTTCTCATCGCCGTCGGAAAGGTCGCCGACCGCATCGACGAAGAAAAAATCAAAACGCCGAGCGTCTACAGTTACCATTCCGTCCGTCAGTTCCTCGTACAGTTTTTCAAAAACGCCAGGCAGGAGTTTTTCGTCGTCTTTTTTCTGGACGCCAAGCGCAACGTCATCGCCCGACGCCGCTTCACCTCGAACAGTACGGAACGCGTGCTCTTTGACATGAAAGATCTCACCGCTTCCGTCTCCGCACTCAAACCTGCGGGGGTCGTCGTCGCGCACAATCACCCGTCGGGCAACCCCACGCCGTCCGAAGCGGACGTCGTGACCACGCGCAGAATATGCGCCCTGCTCCATTTTTCGGGGGTCCGGCTGGTCGATCACGTCATCGTCGGAAACGGCGAAACGTACAGTTTTTTCTACGAGGGAGATCTCGAAGGAATCGAGCGGTCCGTCCGCACCGCGTTCGACGAGCGCGAAGGGCTCTGATCCCGCCCTCCCGTCGTCTCCGGCGAAACCCGGAAGCAAAGTCGCATTTTAAATCAAAAACAAGCCGATAAGCCGATCAACGACATATTCCGCCAAGCGGAAGCCGCGGTCGGAACGAAAAGGAAAGAACAAGAAGGAGTTTACCCTATGGAAGAAACGGTCAGAACAAGATTCGCACCCAGCCCGACGGGCTTCATGCACCTCGGCGGTCTGCGCACCGCGCTTTACGCCTACCTGTACGCAAAATCGCACGGCGGAAAATTCATTCTCCGCATCGAAGATACCGATCAGCAGAGATTCGTGGAAGGGGCGATCGACGTCATCTACGATTCCCTGAAAGGCTCCGGGCTTTACTACGACGAAGGTCCCGACGTCGGAGGGGATTACGGACCGTACGTACAGAGCGAGCGCAAGGAGATCTACGCGGAATACGCGAAAAAACTCATCGAACTCGGCGGCGCGTACTATTGCTTCTGCTCCAAGGAAAGGCTGGAAAGTCTGACCGACGCCAACGGCAACCGGAAATACGATAAGCACTGCCTGTCTCTCACGAAAGAAGAAGTGGAAAAAAGGATCGCCGCGGGCGAGCCGTACGTCATCCGCCAGAACATTCCCACCGAAGGAACGAGTACGTACGAAGATCTCATCTACGGAACGATCTCCATCGATTACAGCGAACTGGAAGACAATATCCTGATCAAAAGCGACGGAATGCCCACCTATAACTTCGCAAACGTGATAGACGATCACCTGATGGGCATCACGCACGTCATCCGCGGAACGGAATATCTGTCTTCCACCCCCAAATACAATCTCATGTACGACGCGTTCGGCTGGAAACGCCCCGTCTACATTCACCTTCCCCCCATCATGAAAGACGCCACCCGCAAACTTTCCAAAAGATACGGCGACGCAAATTTCGACGACTTTCTGAAAAAGGGGTATCTCAAAGAAGCCATTATCAACTACGTCGCCCTGCTCGGCTGGAGCCCGAAGGAAAACGTGGAAAAAATGAGTCTGCAGGATATGATCCGCCTGTTCTCCCTCGACGGCATTTCCAGATCGCAGTCCATTTTCGACGAGGCGAAACTCCGTTGGCTGAACGGAGAATATATCCGCGCCATGAGTCAGGACGAGTTTTACCGGGCAGCTCTTCCTTTCCTGCAGACCTCTGCGGTCAACGGGAAGTTCGATCTGAAAAGGATCTCCGCCCTGTTGCAGCCGCGCGTTGAAACGCTCGGCGAGATCCCCGAAAAGATCGACTGGCTTGCCGAACTTGGCGATTACGATCTTTCCCTTTTCAACAACAAAAAGAACAAGACGGACGCCGAAACCGCAAAGAGTCTCCTGCCCGCCATCCGCGAATATCTTCTCTCCGTGGACGACTATTCCAACGACGCCCTCTTTGCCGGCCTTTCCGCCAAGGCGGGCGATCTCGGCGTCAAGAGCGGCGCGGTGTTCTGGGTGCTCCGCATCGCCGTCACGGGGCAGGGCGTCACGCCCGGAGGCGCGACCGAAATGGTCTCTCTCCTCGGAAAAGAAGAAACCGTACGGAGAATCGACCGTTCTCTGGAACTCCTTTCCCGCTGAAAACCCTTCTTTTTCAAAACCCGTCGTCCGTCTCCGGCTTTCCGTGCCGCTCTCAAGGCGGTGATGCCGGTGGCGTATCGGAAAATAAATTTTTTCAATCCGAAAAAAAGCACACTGCTCTTCCTATGCCGCGGAAGAGTACGTGTGCTTTTTCGATTCGGTTTTTAGCCTGCAACCCCGCAGAACGAATACGGCGCGGCAGGAAATTTCCGCCTTGCTGCCGGAACGATCCTTTCGCCCGGACGTCAGATCCTGACGTAAGTCCGCAGGACGAAGTGCGCCGTGACCGGACAGACGGGCGCGGCGGCAAGTTTCTCTTCCCCGCTTTTCCCCGTTTTATAAGCGTAAGGAGTCATGCCGTAGAGATCGCGCCTCCCGTCGGCGTCGGGCGTAAAGGCATAAATCAGTTCTTCTTCGGACAAAAGTTTCATACCCTCTCTGACGGAAGACGGGACCCTGTTCGGACGAACCGTTTCGTAAAGGATCTCTTTGAGTTCGGAAAGATGCCTTTCTCCCGGCAGGACCTCGACGAACGCACCGCCCCTCCTCAGCACCCGCAAGAACTCCTCCGGGGCGTCCGGCGCGAAAATCCGCGTGACGGCGTCGACGGAAGCGGAAGAGACGGGGATCCGGAAAGAACTCGCCACGAAATAAACCGCCTTTTTATCCGTCGCCGCGGCAAGCCGCACGGCGTCCCGCGAAATATCGAAACCGAAAACGCACGGAAACCTTTTCGCCAACTCCTCCGTATAATACCCGTCCGCACAGCCGCAGTCGAGCACGGAAGACGGTCGGAACGCCTGCAGGATCTCACAGACTTTTTCCCTCAGGGGAGAGTACGCCCCGCCCGAAAGAAACCGACGTCGGCAGGCGATCATCGCCGCGTTGTCTCCCGGATTTTCCGTTTTTCGGGCAGAAACGGGAAGAAGATTGACGTAACCCTGCCGCGACAGGTCGAAGGAATGCCTGCCCGCGCAGACGTACGCGCGGTCTTTCTTTTGCAGACTTTTCCCGCAATGCGGACAGATCAGCATGGTATCACCTCGAAAAAAAGTCCGGAAGCCCCGAAGATCGGTTTATCCCGCAAACAACGCGCCGACCAGTCCGAGCAACAGGACGAAAGAAAAATTCACCGCCGAAAAAATCAAAAGATACCGCCCGACGTTTCCGCCCTGCGAGCGGTAACTGCCGAGGGTGATCAGACTGGCAAGGGACGCGATCGGCGTTCCGAGCCCGCCCACGTTCACCCCCACGAGCAAGGGAGCGTAAGCCCCCGTGAAGCGGCACAGCAACGTCGCCGTCGGCACGTTGGAGATCACCTGACAGGACAGGATGGAAAACAACAGGACGTTCCGATTGAGAAGTCCGCCGATAAGTTCGTGAACGGCGGAAATACGGGAAAGATTCCCGCTGAATACGAAGAAGGCGCAAAAGGTCAGAAGAAGGGAGTAATTGACCGAACGGTACGCCTGCGGACGGATGACGGCGACCCCGATCAGAGCCAGTCCGACGCCGATATACCACGGATAAACCCGCATGACGGAGAGGACGGAAAGCACGAAGAAAAGGAGAAGGAGGACGAGCCGGACCGGCTTCACGGGAAACGTCACGTCGTCCGTCAGTTCCGCCGTCTCCTTTTTCACGAAGAAACAGCACGCGACGATCAGGACGAATGCGGCGAGAAAAGTCGGAAGCATGATGCCCAGGAACTCCGCCGTGGGGATTCCGAAATAAGAATAGAGATAGAGGTTCTGCGGATTGCCGAAGGGCGTCAGCATTCCGCCAAGGTTCGCCGCGACGTTCTGCATGACGAAAGTGAATGCCATGTATTTTTCCTTCCCCGTGCGGGAGAGCGCAAAATATCCGAGAGGAAGAAAGGTGATGAGCGCCATGTCGTTCGCCAGGATCATCGATCCGAAATAGGTGATGAACACGAGAGCAAAGACGATTGCCCGCACGTTTTTGAATTTCACGACGATCTTGCGGGCAAGGAACTCGAAAAAATGGATCTCTCCCAACGCGCAGACGACGGCGAGGGTCGCAAAGAGGCACCCGAGCGTGGCGAAATCGAAATAGGAGGCGTATTCCGCGTCGGGCGGAACGAAAAAAACGGTGACTGCCGCCGCGAAAACCGCGATGCACAGCACGGCGTGAGACTTCAGAAAGGTCAAAATTTTCATAAACACAGGAAAACGCGTTTCTTTTCCGGGAAACGGACCGGTTTACGGACGGAACTCTCCGTCCGCCGGACTGCCGAAAGCCTCGCAGAGGAAGGGGAGCACTTTTTCAAACCGCACGCCGTACCAATGCTCTTTTTCGGTGACGGCAATCGCTTTCGCAGTAAAATCAGCGGCGAGTTTCGCCGCGGAAAACTCCTCCCGTCCGCGGACGACGGCGCCCGTAAAAACGGACGCGAAAATATCGCCCGTCCCGTGGAAAGACGCTTGTTCCCGCGCATGGAAATAAAACCGGGTCTTTCTGCCTTTGCCTGCAACGGCGATTCCGATCTTGCCCTCTTCGTACGAGATTCCTTTCAGGACGACAGTTCCGCCGCAAAGAGAGGTCAGTTTGGCAATCAGCCCCTCTATAAACGCTTCGTCTCCCTTTTCACGGTATTCCGTTCCCGTCAGAAAACAGGCTTCCGTCACGTTGGGAAGAAGGTAGTCCGCCTGCGACGCAAGCCGTTTCATGTCCCCGGGAAAATCGTCCGGAAAACCGGAATACAATTTTCCGCCGTCCGCCATGACGGGATCCACGACGAATTTTCCTCCTCCGACGAGAAACTTTTTCAATTCCGAAACGAGATCGATCTGTCTGCGGCTCCCGAGATAGCCCGTATAGATACAGTCGAACCCGATCCCCTCTTTCTCCCAATGGTCGGAAATCGGACGGATATCGTCGGTGAGATCGCGGAAAGTGAAACCGCTGAACGCGGTATGGGTCGACAGAACCGCCGTCGGCAGGACGCACGTCTCGACGCCGCAGGCGGAAAGAACGGGCAACGCGACCGTCAGGGAGCATTGCCCGACGCAGGAAACGTCCTGCACGGTAAGAATTCTTTTTTCTTGCATATAAACCGATCCTGAAACCGCCCTCCGGCTCCGGAAGGCGGTCGTTCTGATTTTACGTCAGGAGCCGCCCCGGTCGCACACGGAAAACCGCGCTCTTTCCGAAAGGGCTCATTTACAGATTCATTGAAAGATAACCGACTTATCAGACCATTACCAGATTTCCCGCGAGCGGACCTGAGACAGGCAGAGAGAGATAAAATCATCCAGTTTCATCTTGCCGAGATCGCCCTTGTCCCTTCTGCGGACGGCAACCTCGCCGCTCGCCGCTTCGGCTTCCCCGACGACGAGCATATACGGAAATTTTTCCAGTTGCGCGTCGCGGATCTTCTTGCCGATCTTTTCCGAGCGGAGATCCTTATACGGACGGATCCCCTCTTCCATCAGCCGGTCGAACACCTCGCGGCAGTACGCCTCGCTCTTTTCGGAAACGGAGAGCACGGCGACCTGCGTGGCGGAAACCCAGAGGGGAAGCGCGCCTGCAAATTTTTCCAGCATGAGAGCGAGCGTTCTCTCGTAACAGCCGAGGGAAGTCCTGTGAATGACGTAAGGGTATTTCTTTTCGCCGTCGACGTCGGTATAGAGCATACGGAACCGCTTCGCAAGCTGGAAATCGATCTGAATGGTAACGAGGGTGTCTTCTTTGCCGAAGACGTTCCTGATCTGAATGTCGAGTTTTGGCCCGTAAAACGCCGCTTCGCCGTCCGCTTCGGTATAGGGGATCCCGCAGCCGTCGAGGATCTTTTTCATAAAGCCCTGCACGTTCTCCCATTCCTCGTCGGTCCCTATGTACTTGCTCTTGTCGTTTGCGTCCCGTTTGGAAAAACGGTAATACACATCCTCCTGCAGACCGACGGCGGTAAGCATGAAACGGGTCAGATCGAGGCAATGCCGGAACTCCTCCTCCACCTGTTCGGGGGTGCAGGCGATATGCCCTTCGGAAATGGTGAACTGCCGGACGCGGATGAGCCCGTGCATTTCCCCCGAGTCCTCGTTGCGGAAGAGGGTGGACGTTTCGCCCAGACGCATGGGAAGATCTTTATAGCTTCTCGGCTTGTTCAGGTAGACCTGAAACTGGAAGGGGCAGGTCATCGGACGGAGCGCGAAGACCTCTTTGTCTTTCCCCTCTTCCCCCATGACGAACATACCCTCGCGGTAATGATCCCAATGCCCGGAGATCTTATAGAAATCGGACTTTGCGAAAAGAGGGGTTTTGGTCAGGATATAACCCCGTTTGTACTCCTCGTCCTCCACGAAGCGCTGAAGGACCTGAACCACCTTGCTACCCTTTTCGAGAAGAACGGGCAATCCCTGACCGATGGTGTCCACCGTGGTGAAATAGCCGAGTTCCCTGCCGATCTTGTTGTGATCGCGTTTCTTCGCCTCTTCCACCTGTCTGAGATAATCTTCGAGAGCAGATTTTTTCGCGAACGCCGTACCGTAAATACGGGTGAGCATCTTATTTTTGGAATCCCCCCGCCAATACGCCCCCGTCACGGAAGTCAGGCGGAACGCCTTGATCATTCCCGTCGAGGGAAGATGAGGTCCGCGGCAGAGATCGGTAAAATCCCCCTGACGGTAGAAAGAGACGACGCTGTCCTCGGGAAGTTCGCGGATGATCTGGACCTTATACGGCTCTTTGTATTTGGTCATCAGCGCGATCGCCTGCTTTCTCGGAAGCTCGAAGCGTTCGATACGGAAATTTCCCTTGATGATGAGTTTCATCTCCTCTTCGATCTGTCCGAGCGCATCCTGCGAAATGGGCGTCTTGAAATCGACGTCGTAATAAAACCCGTTTTCGATGGTAGGACCGATGGCGAGCGAACAGGTAGGATAGATGGATTTGACCGCCTGCGCCAGCACGTGCGCGCAGGTATGGCGGTAAATATCAAGCCCTTCTTCGTCCTTGAGCGTAATGATCCTGACCTCGGCGTCCTCCCGGACGGCGTAGGACAAATCGACGAGCACGCCGTTCACCTTGCCCGCGACGGCGTTCTTTTTTAACCCCTCTCCGATCGCCTGAGCGATCCCGGCGACGGTCGTTCCTTCCGGTAAGGACAACGTCGAACCGTCCGATAACGTAATCTGCATCTCCTTCTCTCCTCCGTTTTTCTTTTCCCCTTTCCCTTTTTCCGTCTCCTTCCGCGACAAAAATCGCCCTCGAGCGTTTCTCAAGGACGAAATATCCCTCATGCGGGCAGACGCGTCGCGGCGCGTCGGGAAAGACGCCTCCGCAAAGGATGAACCGGAATCTCATCACAAAAGCGGCCGCAAAACCGCAGGAGAAAACCTTCCCCCGCAATTCCGACCGGTATCGGGAATATTATAAACCCATCGCGCGCGTTTCGTCAACCTTTTGCGACGCGTTTTCCGCGATTTTATTTGCTTTTCTTTACAAAAGAGGTTCCTTCTTTCCTTCCCGGAACGGAGAAGCGGATCAGGAACGGGGCTGCGCACCGCCCGTAAACGAAACGGACGAACCGAAATATTCCCGCAGATATTTCTCGTCGACGGGAGGAACCGCCCCCGAAAGTTCCACGCTTCCGCAACCGGAAAGCAGAACTTCGCGGACGATGACCCCCTCTCCTTCGGCGTCGACGAGCGCCGCGCGCCGAAGGCGGTTGAAATGCTTGTCGTAGACGAGCCCGTTTTCCACGACGACCTTCTTCCCCTTTTTCTCCCCGACGAGATAGGTGATGAAATCCTTCAGTTTTTTTCCGTCGAAATAGAGAGGAATGTATCCCACGATATCCGTCCATTTGCGTCTGAGCGCGCCGAGACGGAAATTCCAGATCCCGTCCACGGCGTATTCCCGGAAGGCGCGCAGTTTGCGCACGATATATCGTTTGTCCTCGAACAGATCCGCCGAGATGAGGGCGGCGTAAAGAAGTTCCCTTTCCAGCCCGTCGACCCCTTCCGGGCGCACGCGCCGTCGGAAAAATTCGTATTTGTAGCGCACGGCGATCACGTCCGCGATCTTGTCCTCCGTCTCTCCCCGGACGAAATCCGCCCCTTCTTCGGGAACGAATATTTTCAGCGACGCGCGCACGTCGTCCGAAACGATTTCCGTTCTTCCTCCGAAATCCGCCACCGCCCCGCCGAGGGCAGAGCAGAGGTATACGACGTTGCCTCTGTTCGCCGCGCTTTCCGTAACCGTTATCTCTTCCATAGAAATAGTGTATGCGATTCCTCCGGTTTCATAACCGAACGGGAAATTCTTTTCCCGCAAACTTTAAATTTTCTAATAAAAAAGAGTAAATTATCGGCTTATCGGCTGTTTTTTGCGCCGAAACGAAAGCGCGTTTCCCGTCAGTTTGTAAACCGCCTTACACCCTTCGGAAAAGAGAACGACGGAAGAGGCGACGGCAACGATCTTTCCCCAGACCACGATCGGCAGAGGCACGGTACCGAAAAAGCCGCCGAGGAACTGCGTGATGAAGATCTGAAAGGTGAAGGTCGCGGCGAACACGACGAGCATGGGTTTATTTCTTCCCGCCCTGCGGAAAACGCTTTCCGCGCCCAGTTTGCGGCAGTTCAGGGCGTTGAAGAGCTGCAGCATGACGAAGAGACAGAAAATCGCCGTCGGGACCGCGTCTCTCCCCGCCCCGATGAAATCGAAGAGGTATTCGCCTAAGACGAGCGCCGCCATGTACAGCCCGTGCGTCAGGATGCGCAGGAGCATGGGCAGGGTGACGATACTCTCTTCCCGCCCGACGGGTTTTTCTTTCATCAGACGGTCCTCCCCCCGTTCGAGCCCGAGCGTCAGAGCGGGCGGCCCGTCCATAATGATGTCGATCCACAGAAGCTGGAGGGCGTTGAACGGTCCGGACAACCCGACGAGAAGACTGCCGATCACGGTGAGCATGGCGGTCACGTTGACGGAGAGTTGAAAGGTGATGAAGCGTTGGAAGTTGCGGTAAATGTTTCTTCCGAAAGAGATCGCGCGCACGATGGTGGAGAAGGAATCGTCGAGCAGGACGACGTCTCCCGCTTCTTTGGCGATCTCCGAGCCCGACCCCATGGCAATGCCGACGTCGGCGTGTTTCATAGCGGGGGCGTCGTTGACGCCGTCCCCCGTCACGGCGACGACCTTCCCGCTCTTTTTCAGAAGGTCGACGATACGCAGTTTGGTCGACGGGGTGCTCCGCGCGACGACTTTCAGGTCGGGAAGCAAAGAAGAGAGTTTTTCGTCGCTCATTCCCTCGATTTCTCCCGCCGTCAGCGCGATTCCCCCTCGCGCGGTCAGACCGACGCTCTTCGCCACCCTTTTCGCCGTCTGCAGGTTATCTCCCGTCAGCATAACGACGGAGATCCCCGCGGAAAGACAGTTTTCCGTCGCTTCCGCGACGTCCGGACGAACGGGATCGTCTATCACCGCGTAACCGTCGAGTCGGTAAGGACCGTCTTCTCCCCGCTTATGCGCAAACGCCAGACAGCGCATGGCCTCCGCCTGCGCCGCGGCGACGGGGGCAAGAAAACGCCTTTTCATTTCCTCGCTTTCCCCGCACATCGCCGCGACGACTTCGGGGGCGCCCTTCAGGAGATAGAGAGGAGACCCGTCCTCCTTCACGACGGAAATCATGTGTTTTTTTTCGGAAGAAAAAGGGACGACCACCTCCGCCCGTCCGCGGCTCCTCTCTTTTTTATAATCCGTCCCGCTTTTCGCGCGGGCGTATTCGAGCAGAGCGCCTTCGGTCGCAGAGCCGAAAAAGGTCGTCTTTCCTTTCCGGAAACGGAGTTCCGCCGTAGAATTCAGGCGGATATTTTTGTAAACGAGCGTCTCGCGATCGGGCGAAACGCACACGATCCGTTCCGTTTTCATGCGATTTTCCGTCAGCGTGCCCGTCTTGTCCGTACAGATGACTCCGACCGCCCCGACCGTTTCCGCCGCAACCAGTTTTTTGATGAGCGCGTTGGAACGCGCGAGTCTGAGCACGTTTAAACTGAGAGAGATCGCCGCAGTCGTCGGAAGTCCTTCCGGCACGGCGGCAACGATGAGAACGACCGACTCGATAAAGGCGTCCTGCACGGTGAAAAAGGAGATCTCGCGGATCAGGAACAACCGGGTGAGATTGAGCAGAAACGCAAACGCGGCGGCGATCGCGCCGATCGCCGTAATCCGTTTTCCCATCCCCGCAAGTTTGGCGTTGAGAGGGGCGGAAACGCCCTTTTCTCCCTTGAGCGAATCGGCGATCCGCCCGAGTTCCGCTCCGTCTCCGACGGCGGTGACGAGCATTTTCCCCGACCCCGAGGAGACGAAGGTCCCGCCGTACGCCATGTTGACCCTTTCCGCCAGGGGACAGTCGGCGGGCAGGAGTACCCCCGCTCTCTTTTTCGCCGCCCGACTCTCTCCCGTGAGGGTGGACTCGTCGACGGAAAGCCCGTGCGCTTCGAGCAATCTCCCGTCGGCGACGATTTTATCCCCCGTCTCCAACAGGACGACGTCTCCGCAGACGATTTCCTCTTTCGGGAGAATATCGACTTCTCCGCCGCGGATCACGCGCACGCTGACGCGGTCGTAAACTTTCCCCAGCGTTTCGAACGCCTTTGCCGAACGCCCTTCCATAAAGACGGTCAGCAAGGCGGAAAGGAGAATGGCGAAGAATATCCCCAGACATTCGAGGAGATCTCCGTTGCCCGTCTTGCAATACTTCCCGACGTTGACGCCGACGGTCACCGCCCAGGCAAATTCGAGGATGACGAGAGTCGGCTCGGAAAGCGCGTCGAAAAGACGACGGAAAAACCCTTTCTTTTTTTCTTCCGTCAAAACGTTCGCCCCGTGTTCGGCACGACTGCGGATCACGCTTTTCGCGTCCATTCCCCTCGCGGCGTCCGAGCGGAACTTTTGCAGAAGTTCCCTCTCCCCGAGCGAATGGGCGCGGAGAAGATCCGCCGCGCTGGAGGAAGAAGCGACCTCGTTGCTCCGCGGGGAAGAGGAGTTTCCGCGTCTTTTCCGTTTTGCCCGTCTCTTTTCCCGTCCGTCCGCCGCCGGGACGCTCCCCCCGCGGGAAAAGACGCGCCGCCTCTCTTCCTTTCCGACCGTCTCCATGAAAGCCCCCTTTCCGCTTTTATCCCGACCCCCGCCCGCGATCCGTCCGGACTCCCGGACGAGACCGTCGAAAAAGCGCGGGAACGCCGCGCTTCGGACAGGTTCGTATTATACTATACGAAAAGACGCCTTCCGTTATTCCGAAAATTTTCGGGGAAAGGCGTCTTTCGGTCGGGCTTCAAGCCCTCTCTCGTTACGATACGGTCGCTTCGCCTCGCGGGTCTTCGGCGGGATCTCCGCTTTCCCGCAACGTGCGTGCGGAGCGGTCGGGAACGGAAGCGACGGTCAGCACGCATACGCGCTCCGCGCCCGCGCGCCTGAGCGCGGCGGCGCAACATTCGGCGGTCGCGCCCGTCGTCAGGACGTCGTCGACGAGCAGGACGTTCTTCCCGGCGATCTCCCGGGAATGACGCACGCCAAAACTTCCGGATAAGTTGATAAAACGTTCTTTCTGCGTCATTCCGACCTGGCTTTCCGTCTCCCTTTTCTTATACAGGACGTCTGTCTGCAGGGGGATACCCGTCCGTTCGGAAAACGCCTCCGCAAGGAGTTTTGCCTGATTGTAACCCCTCTTTTTCTCCCTCTTTCCGGTCATGGGAGTAAAGACGACGGCGTCGCAAGTCCAGAATTCCGCGAGATAGGTGCGGACGAGTTCGGGGGCGAAATCGCGGGCGAAATATTTCGCGTTGTCGTATTTCAATTTCTGCAGCGCGTACGAGACGGGCGGCTCGTACAGAAAGGGACTCCGCGCGACGTCGAAAGAGAGATTTTTCTCCCTGCAACTGTCGCAGTAAGACACGCGGGCGGAAGTTTTTCTGCCGCAGTGATCACAGATCGCCCCGTCGTTGCGGGGAAGCGCGTCGAGACAGTCCTTACAGAAAGGAGAATCTCCGAAGATCTCCCGACGGCAGAGCGAGCAGGTCAGTTTTTCGGGGAAAAAAGTTTCCCGAAGCGTTTTCAGATCCATACGTCCCCCTTTTTCTGAGAAAAAACCCGTCCCGCTCCGGGAAAGAGGAGAGGACGGGCTTAAATACCGTTATTCGCAATCGGCGTATCCGTCGGGATTCATCGTCTGCCACTTCAGAGAAGAAGCGCACATGTCGTCAAGCGTCTTTTCCGCCTTGAAACCGATGAGTTTTTCGGCGAGGGAGGGATCCGCATAGCAGGCGGGCACGTCGCCGGGACGGCGGGGATCGATGACGTAAGGGATCTCTCTCCCGAGCGCTTTGGAGAAAGCGCCGATCATCTCCAGCACGGAATACCCTTTGCCCGTTCCGAGATTGACGATAAACAAACCGCTCCCCTGCAGAAGTTTTTTCACCGCGAGCACGTGGCCTCTGGCAAGATCGACGACGTGAATATAATCTCTGACGCCCGTTCCGTCCGGAGTGGGATAATCGTTTCCGAAAACGTGAACTTTTTCGAGTTTCCCCACGCAGACCTTGGTGATATAAGGACAGAGATTGTTGGGGATCCCGTTGGGATCTTCCCCGATCAACCCGGAATCGTGCGCGCCGATGGGATTGAAATAGCGGAGAACGGCGATATTGAAAGAGGGATCGGCTTTCGCGAGGTCTTTCAGGATATATTCGATAAAGAGTTTCGTGCTCCCGTAAGGATTCGTGGTGGAAAGAGGAAAATCTTCCGTGATGGGAACGGTATGCGGATTTCCGTACACCGTCGCCGAAGAGGAAAACACGAGGTTCTTACAGCCGAATTCCCTCATGACGTCGAGAAGGGCGATCATTCCCCCGATGTTATTCTCGTAATATTCGATGGGTTTGGCAACCGACTCGCCGACCGCTTTGTATCCTGCGAAATTGATGACCGCAGAGATATCGCGCGTACGGAAAACCTCTCTCATCGCGTCTTTGTCGCAGACGTCGGCGACGACGAAATCGATCTCTCTCCCGAGGATCTTTTCCACCCGCTTTACCGCTTCCCGCTTGCTGTTGTACAGATTGTCGACGACGACGACGTCGTAGCCGGCGGTCACAAGTTCGATCACGGTGTGGCTACCGATATAGCCTGCACCGCCCGTCACTAATATTTTACTCATATCCGATGTCCTCCGAATATATAAATTGCATTTTATCGACTTATCGGTTAATCTTTTACCGTCTCGGCAAGATAGCCGTCGTAGTCGACGGGGCGGTCGTAAACCTTCGTGCCGTCGATTTCGATGATGCGGTTACAGACGGTATTCATCAGTTCCTGATCGTGGCTGGTCATGAGAAGACAGCCCTTGAAGTTTTCCAACCCGTCGTTGAGGGCGGTGATCGATTCGAGGTCGAGATGGTTGGTGGGCTCGTCTAAAATCATGAAATTGCCGCCTTCGAGCATCATTTTGGCAAGCATACAGCGGACCCTCTCGCCCCCCGAAACGACGGACGCTTTTTTCAGCGCCTCTTCGCCGGAGAACAGCATCCTGCCCAGCCATCCGCGGACGAACTCCTCGTAATGGTCGTAGGAAAAACGGCTCAGCCAATCGACGAGGGAGAGATCGCACCCGACGAAAAACCCGTCGTTGTTGGTGGGAAGATAGGTCGGCGTGATCGTCTTTCCCCATTTGAAATAACCGCCCGTCGCCGTCTCGTTGCCCATCAGGATCTCGTAAAGCATGGTGATCGCCTTGCTGTTTTTTCCCACGATGCCGATCTTATCCTCTCTGCCGACGGTAAAGGAAACGTTTTCAAAATAACCTTCTTTGGAAAGATTTTCCACGAAGAGAATGTCGTTGCCGATCTCGCGGTCGTATTTGAAATTGATATAAGGATACTTCCGGGAAGAAACTTTAATGTCGTTGATGGTGAGTTTTTCAAGTTCTTTCTTGCGCGCGGTCGCCTGCTTGCTCTTGGACGCGTTCGCCGAGAATCGCGCAATGAAATCCTGCAGTTCCTTGGCGCGCTGTTCCGATTTTTTATTCTGTTCCTTCTGCTGACGGGCGAGAAGCTGGCTCGTCTTATACCAGAAATCGTAGTTGCCGAAATAAACGTTGATCTTCCCGAAATCCACGTCGCAGATATACGTGCAGACCTTGTTCAGGAAATGGCGGTTGTGGGAAACGATGATGATGGTATTCTCGTAATCGAGCAGAAAATCTTCCAGCCAGCGGGTGGTGCGGATGTCGAGGTTGTTCGTCGGCTCGTCGAGAAGAAGGACGTCCGGATTGCCGAACAGCGCCTGCGCGAGAAGGATCTTTACCTTTTCCTTGCCGTCGAGTTCGCCCATTTTCTTTTCGTAGTCGCCGGAGGGAATCTCCAGGGCGGAAAGGAGTTTTTCGGCTTCGCTCTCCGCGTCCCAGCCGCCGAGTTCTGCAAATTCCGTTTCGAGATCGCTCGCGCGGATTCCGTCTTCATCGGTAAAATCGGCTTTTGCGTAAAGGGCGTCCTTTTCGTCCATGATATCGACGAGCCGCTTATGCCCGAGCATGACGGTGCGCAGGACGGTTTCTCCGTCAAACGCATTCTGATCCTGACGCAGCACGGACATCCTCTCGTTTTTGCCGAGGGAGACCTCGCCCTTCTGCGGATCGATCTCTCCCGAAAGCACCTTCAGAAAGGTGGATTTTCCCGCGCCGTTCGCGCCGATAATGCCGTAGCAGTTGCCTTTGGTGAACTTGATGTTGACGTCTTCAAACAGCTTGCGGCTGCCGAATTGCAGACTGACTCCCGTGACCTGTAACATTTTACCTCTTTCCGATTCCGCCGCCGGACCGACCCGGCAGGCTTTTATTCCTCCTTTCCGAAAAGAAAACGCCTTCCGGAAAGGCTTCCTCTTTATTATATCGGAAACGGGTGATTTTTGCAAGCAAAAAACCCCCGCTGTCGTTTTTTTATGAAGCAAACCGTTTTTCCGACCTTTTCCGCCCGTCTCCTTTCCCCGAGGGCTCTCCCGGACGGATCCTTTCCGCTCTTCTTTCTCGGCAGGGGGAAGAATGAAAAAAAGAGGTTTCCGTATTTTCACGCAAAAGAGTTTGACAAAATTTTTTTTTGCGTATATAATTAAAAAAGATGATAAATAAAATACGGGAATTCA